>CAWUJF010000284.1:0-4898 GCA_963922405.1 uncultured Hyphomicrobiales bacterium
AGCAATGAAAACTGCACCCAAAAGAGCAGCCCGTTGTTTGTAGAAAGCAAAATAGTGCAGAGGGGATAAGCTATTTCATGACGCTAGCCGGAAAATCGGTTGAGTGAATAATTACGCATGAATTTTGATGTCATCGAACCTTCGCACAGTACGCATGTCGCTGAGCAACGCCACACCAAACGAGGCACAGAAACCCGAGATTGCCAGCATAAGTGCGAAAGTCAGACCCTGACTGTCAGCCACAAATCCACCAATCAAAGCACCTAGCGGCCGAACCCCATAAATCGCAGTTTGGATTACGGCATTCACACGGCCCAACAGACCAGGAGGCGCAACGATCTGGCGTACAGAGTTCTGGACGACCTGCCACATTGCCGGACCAAAACTGAGAAAGAAGAAGCAGACATAGAGCCATATTTCTGACGTTTCCGGACCAATCAACAACAAGCAGGCAACAGCAATAGCAGAACTGCCTGGCCCGAACACAAGCAAAATGAGTGGCGGCAAACGCTGGGCGATATGACCCGCAAGCCAGGTTCCTGCGACTGCTGCCAATCCAAAGGCAGCCATGGCAATTCCGAACGTGCCGGGATCGAAAAGATAGATATCCTTGATGACCGGTACAATGATGACGAATAGAACCGCAAAGGCGAGGTTCCAGAATACTGCACATAATGCGATTGGCAGCAGCAGGCGGTTACGCAGCACCAGCATGCCTCCCTCATACACTTGTTGAAGAATTCCGGTCTGGGGACTGGGCGCAACTTCAAACCTTGGCAGTCCTACGGAAAATAAGAGTGCCCACATCGATCCGGCGCATGCAACGGTGAATATGACCCAGCCCGCCAGATCGGAGATCAGCAAACCCAATACGAGGGGTACAGCGAACGAACAAATCGCCCTGGGAATTTCCACTCTGGCATTTGCAGCCGCCAGATTACCCGCGCTCACCGTTCTTGGAATGATCGACAATGCGGTGAGAACGAACAAGACGACACCAAATCCAGCGATCGTAATTCCTGTGCCGAATAACAAAATAGAAGAGAAGCTCAAGCTCAGGAGAGTAATCACAAACCCGGCAAGCGACACCAACGCCGAAGCAATAACGAGGCTTCGCAATTGCCTTTGATCAGCCAGAACGCCAAAGGGTAACGTGCCGATGAGATGCGCCATCGACTGCCCGGCCACCAGCAACCCAAGCACTTGCGGTGAAGCATCAAACACAAGGACTGCAATCAAGGGAACTGCCACGAGAGCGATCTGATCTGCGAAATGAATGCCATATGCGGCAGTGACGAGGCGATAAATGATTGACAACCAACTGCTCCATAACGATTTTGCTTAGCGTTATGCTTTGGAGGCAATTCAAGCCACCCGATTCTTGCTCGCAGACAGCACCCGGGTTAAGTCTTTCATAGTCATGACCTCAAACCGAACCCTATGCCACGCGATAAAATGACCACATCAAAACTGACCTACTTTCGAGGGCGCGGACGCGCTGAAACCACACGCTGGATGCTGGCCGCGGCTGGTGTTGATTTCATCAATATTCCGATCGACACACCGGAAGATCTGGCTGAGCTCAGAAGATCCGGAAAACTTCCATTCGACCAGATGCCATTGCTTGAAATTGATGGGCAAAATCTCAGCCAGTCCTCTGCGATGATCCGATATCTGGCACGGCGCAGCGGGTTGTATGGTGAAAATAATACCGAAGCCATGTGGTGTGATCTGGTTGCCGGTGTCACAGCTGACTTCGCAGAAACGGCACTTCAGGCAGCCTTCAAACCAACGGTAGAAATTGCAGTGGCTGACCTTGAAGACAGATTTGCAAAATTTGGCCCACGATTTGAATCAAGGATCAGGGAACAGGGATCAGGCTATAGCGCAGCAAAGACGATGACATTTGCCGACGTGGTTTTAACCGAAGCACTGGACGCCTATCTGGAATGGTGCCCGGATATTCTGTCGGATACACCTTTGCTGAAATCACTTCACGAGCAGGTAGTGGCGCATGATGGAATTGCTTCCTATCTGGCTTCTGACCTTCGCTATCCCATGGCCGATAGCGACTATGTCATTGCCATAGCCAAGGTACTTGGAAGAGCTCTACCGCCTCACATGCCTGACCCGGACCGGTTCGTAAAATAATAGCGACCAGCCGAAGTGGTCTAAACGATCTCCAAAACTGTTACGCGGCAGCTTTCTGGCGGCAGTAACAGGACGCCTTGATCGGCACTTCAGCCCGGGCCACTGCTTTATCAAGCTGCAACTTGATATGAGCCGCCTCCGTGCATTCACCACGGTGGACCAGACATTCATGCAGTCCATGCAGGCTCCACACATTTCCCGGATGTTGGCAGGCGCGGCTTAACGTGGAATCGAGCCCGAGATCAGCCCGGTACACAGCTTCCGCCTCTTCATACTCCCCCTGCTCCAACAGCAATGCACCAAGGGCATGACGTGCTGGCTGCATCCAACCCCACGGCTCATCATATTCAAGATTATCATCCAGTTCGACGGAATTGCGGAGATGTTCAAACGCTTTCCCATGATTGCCTTTATGGTATTCCAGTTCACCGAGCATCATTTGTTCGGCAACAGCAAGAACATCGTTGGCAGTATTGTTGACCACAAACCGCGTTTCAGGAACTGCCGCGCGGGCCTTGTTGAACGCCTCAATCGATTGTTCGGCCTCCGCGAGTTTGCCTAGATTTGCAAGCGCCACAGTGCGGGCATAGTGCATCACGGCAGTGGTATAGCAATAAAGCTCCTGATCATCAGGGAAAGGTGTATCGAGGATCTGCTGCCACTCTCCAAACCGGATATGCACATGTTGCTTCACCGGAATAAAGCACTCAAGGAAATCTCCGAGTAAACGGATCGCTGACTCTGGCAGCGTCTCAGCAAGCTCATCGGCAGACTCGTGGGCAATCGTCGGCTGTCCTAGGAACATCGCACCGTAAACCCTGAAATGATAATCATGGGCGCGATAGAAGGAGTAGAAATTGTTTGCACCGCGATGCTTGTAGTATTTGCGGTTGGCGATAATTGCAGCACCATTACGCTCGATCACGCTCTGATAGTCTCCGCACAAAACATCAATATGGGTGGGCATATGATTGAGATGACCGGAGTCCGGCACCAGCTGACGCAGGCGATCCCCTTGCCGTAGAGCCCGTTCCGGGTGTGGAGACATCTCCATCACATGTATATACAGATGCAGGAGGCCGGCATGATCCCAAGCACCCTCCACATTATCGAGGGCCGTTTCGATGACGGAGATGATTTCGGTGGTGTCGGCATTTTCCGCCACCTCACCTGACTTCAAATCCCAAAGTTGCCAGGGCGTTCGGTTCATCATAGCTTCGGCAAAGAACGTGCAAACCTCAAGGTCATGGGGGTAGTCTTTATGCATTTGCCGCATGGCATCAGCAAAGGCATCATGCCATGGCGAAAAGTCTTCCATTGTCGGGTCGTCCGGATAGCGTTTTACAAGTGCTCCGATAAGCGCTGCTTCAACCGGCGTCACATGATCAAGCAGGCCTTGTGCTACTTTAAGCGCAGAAGAAGCCTTTTCAAGCATCTCGGTCTTTTCATCCGGTTCATAGGTATCCCAGGCGTGGTTATAGTTGGGCCCGATAGCATAAGCGATCCCCCAATGCGCCATCGCACAGTTTGCGTCGTGGGTTAGCGCTTCCTCAAAACAGTGGATTGCCTCTTCATGATTGTAACCGAATATCCAGGTCAGACCCTGATCAAACCATTTTTGCGCAGTGTCTGAAGTGGTCGAAACTTTCCGTGAATAGGTACCCAAATCATAGTTGGTCATTGTTCACTCCTCAGCTCTTCCAATTGGGGTCACATTGTGAGTTCTACAATCGGGTTTCGTCAAGGGCATGACATTTTCCGCTTTGCGGCAGAGTGTCAGCAGACGGCAGGTGCGTGCAGCTGGCGCCGTGGATACAGCACCAACTGCACTAGGATCCCAGGAGCCTATCCTGCCCCGTTTCCTGGAATCCATTCATACCGGTGTCGATATCTTTTCCACCGGGGAACACCGCATTCATGAGCTGTATGTGACTGTGGGGTGTTTGAGGGCTAATGATTCTGCCCCTATAATTTTCGGGTCATGTGCCGTTGACTTAATGATGCATCCAGCGACAAGCAAACAATGGCCGATGAATTAACAGCGCTTTACTGCGAATTGCATTACGGCAAGGGGACTTAGATAGGATAGAGTACCGTGCTGGTGAAACAGCGATTCCATCCTCCCATCGCTCATTCATTACCACTCAACTTTCGCGATCTGCTGTTAGTTAGTCTGCAGATAGGCGTCCAGCCTCCGAACCACCCATCCCCCATTCCCCAAGCGGTTCGGGGGCTAATTGAGATTGGTGAAATTCAGACAGCAATTTATTGAGTAGCCTCGGCAAGGTCCTGATAAACCTTTTGCAATTGTCCTACGATTTCGTAGTTTCCGCATCTTCTTGGAATCACAACATTGGCAAAATGAGAAGCATCAATATTGGGCCAGTTCTCGCGGTGCTTCTCCAGAATGCTTTGAGCACCGTTCACATCCCCGGTTTGAACCAGTGCTGCAGCAAGTTGAAATGCAGCACCCAGTGACTGGAAAATTTTCTCAGATTCACGTCCCCAACTCACGGCTTCCGGGTAGTTACCGCGGTTTAACTCGATGCGGGAAATGGTAGTGGCCGTTATCCATCGCGCAGGATTTCTGCTGTTCAGATTGTTGTGGAATGAGATCACCCCATCCAGTTCTTCATCCGTTGCTGCCTTGCACGTCAAACCCATCGACTTCACATAGAAATTTGCCAGCACATTTTTAGGATCAATTTCAGCAACCCTGTTCGCCAAGCGTTCGGCAGCCTTTATTT
>CAWUJF010000285.1:0-4893 GCA_963922405.1 uncultured Hyphomicrobiales bacterium
GAGCAGCTGACTTCTAATCAGCAGGTCGAGGGTTCGAATCCTTCCCGGATCGCCACTTTTCCAACATGTTCCATATCCGACTTTCTGTCGCAAATTTTTGCTTTCTTTTTTTTGAACCGGTGGCAAACTCATTTTGAGTTTCAGCGAATGGGGAAGTCATGTCTGTTGAAGAAACAAGTGTAGAAGAAGCAACGCCACGTCGTTCCGGTCGTAGAGGTGGTGGAAGAGCCGGAAACAAACGCGGAAAAGGCCCGGCGATCAATCAGATTCCTTGGTCCGTTCCTGTCAATACGGACAAGCCCACAGAGCCGCTTCCGCCCGAAGGTGTTGAGGCAGTGCATGACACTGCAATGCGCGTACTGGAAGAAATCGGCATTGAAGTGTTGAATATAGAGGCTGCTGAAATTCTGAAGTCTCACGGAGCACAATTGTCCAACGTGACCAAGGAAAGCGCACTGGTGAAAATGGACCGGGGAATGGTGATGGAGAAGATTTCTACCACGCCTTCCAAGTTCACTCTAACACCCCGTAATGAAGATCGTCAGATCACTATCGGTGGAAACCATATAGTGTTTGGCAATGTGTCTTCACCGCCCAATTATTCGAACCTGGATGAAGGGCGAAATGTGGGAACACGCAAGGCGTATCAGGATTTTATCAAGCTCACACAATACTTTAACTGCATGCATTTTGCTGGCGGTTACCCTGTGGAGCCAATGGATATTCATGCCTCAGTAAGGCATCTGGACTGCCTTTATGACAAGCTGACATTGTCTGACAAAGTTGTTCACGCCTATTCGCTTGGTGCAGAGCGGGTAGAGGATGTTATGGAGATGGTTCGTATCGCTGGTGGCCTCACGCATGAGGAATTCGATGCCACACCACGCATGTACACCAACATAAATTCCACATCGCCGCTTAAGCATGATTATCCCATGCTCGATGGTTTGATGCGTCTTGCTCGCCGCGGGCAGCCAACAGTTGTGACGCCATTTACGCTCGCAGGCGCCATGTCTCCCATAACGTTGGCGGGAACAGTCGCTCAATCAATTGCAGAAGCTTTAATCGCTGTTGTTTTGATCCAGTGTGTAAATCCTGGTTGCCCGGCAGCTATCGGAACGTTTTCTTCCAACGAAGATATGAAAACGGGAGCGCCAGCCTTCGGAACGCCTGACTACATGCGAACCACACAAATGACAGGGCAAATGGCGCGATACTATAATTTGCCTCTTCGAGCGTCGAACACATGTGTTTCAAACGCGCCTGACAATCAGGCGACCTGGGAAAGTTCCCATTCTCTTTTTGCCGCGATGACCTCTGGTGTGAACATGGTTTATCATGCTGCCGGATGGCTTGAGGGTGGTCTTTGTGCTTCCTATGAGAAATTCGTCATGGACTGTGAACAACTTCAGCAACTCATTTCCTATATGGGACCGGTCAGTTGGGAAGCTGATGAACTCGCATTGGATGCTATGGCAGAGGTTGGTCAGGGCGGCCATTTCTTTGGGATACAGCACACTCAGGATCGTTACGAATCCGCATTTTATTCTCCCTTCCTGTCAGACTGGTCCAATTTTGAGAACTGGCGCGATCGTGGTTCAGTGTGGTCAGTGGATCGTGCCAACAAAGTATGGAAACAGATCCTTGAAGAGTTTGAGGCGCCTCCAATGGATGAAGGTATTCGCGAAGAGCTGGCTGAATTTGTTGCAAGGCGCAAGGAAGAGGGTGGGCCACCTACAGACTACTAGGCGGAGATAACCATGCAGCTTGAAGCACTCTTTCTTGGTCTGGCCGAAGCTTTGAATAGTGAATTAGAGATCGAGGCTCAGGGTGCCCAAGCGCTCTTGGCTGCCGCAAGTAAGGCGATTTATGAGGGTGAGGGTATCCCACTCCCTCAACCTTTTCTGGATGTTATGTCCGCTGAAAATGCGCTTCCCGTTTGTGATCTAATAAAGGATTTGTCTCTTCCCTGGTTGCCACCACAAACAAGCCCAGATCCCGCCTATCTGGCATTGAGCGCGATTAAAGTACATGTGGAGCTGCTCGGGCCAGGTGGACTTGTGCAGGATGACAACGTTCGTCTGGGGCTTTATGGCATTTTGCCTAATTCGGAATATGGGATCAGAACACATCCGGCAGAAGAAGTCTTTGTCATGTTGGCGGGTGAAGCTGGCTGGAAACGCGGTGAAGCAGACTTTCAGGTGCACGGGCCTGGAGAGCGTTCACACCATCCTTCAATGTTGCAGCATGCCACGAGAACTTACGACAAGGCCTTTATGTCGGTATATGTTTGGGCTGGTGACATCTCGACAGAAAATTATAAATATCAAGGCGCTACCTAGTCCCGGTTAGCAATTAAAGAGTGTAGTATTCAGATTTACAAAATACACAAAAGTAAGTTTTGTAAATTACACACTCTACATATTTACAACATTCTATTGGTAAAAGTAGAAGCGGAATTGCATGTTGCTCCAACAAAAATGGAGACATCAATGCAAACGAAGAATACCAATGGCAAAACAGGCCTCTTTATCCCCGGCCCAACAAATATACCTGACTGTGTTCGTCAGGCCTTGAATGTTCCGATGCAGGATATGCGTGCGCCGGACTTTGGTGATTTGACACTTCCACTCTTCAAAGACCTGAAAAAAGTGTTCCGTACTGAAACTGCTGAAGTATTCATGTTTCCGGGCAGCGGCACAGCAGGTTGGGAATCTTGCATTGCAAACCTGTTTAGCGCTGGTGACCAAGTATTGATGTCCAGTTTTGGTCAGTTTTCTGCATTGTGGGTTGATATGGCAGAGCGTTTTGGACTGAACGTAATGCATTGCGAAGTCGAATGGGGTTTGGGAGTTCCATTAGACCAGTACCGTGAGATCCTTTCTCGGGACAAGCAAAAGAAAATCAAAGCGGTTTTCGTATGTCACAATGAAACAGCCACAGGCGTAGTATCAAACGTGAAGGCCGTTCGTGATATTCTGGACGAGTTACAGCATCCTGCGCTTCTTTGTGTAGATGGTGTTAGTTCCATCGCATCGCTGGAGTTCCGCATGGATGACTGGGGTGTGGACGTAGTTGTTTCCGGTTCTCAGAAGGGTTTCATGCTGCCAACAGGATTGGCAATTGTCGCCGTTAGCCAAAAAGCGCTTGAAATGCGTTCTACAGCCAACCTTCCTCGCACATTTCTTAGCTACGACGACATGATGAAAACGAATGTCACTGGGCATTTCCCCTATACGCCAGCCACACAGTTGTTCCATGGCTTACGTGCATCTCTGGATTTTATCTTTGAAGAAGGTTTGGACAACATAATCGCCCGTCATGCGCGCTTAGCCGGCGCAGTCAGATGCGGTATCCATGCTTGGGGTTTAAATTTGTGTGCCCGTTCTCCGGAACTGTATTCGGACACAGTATCGGCGATTGTTGTACCGGATCACGTGGATAGCGGCGAGATATTGAAACGGGCCTATTACAAATACAACGTTTCTTTCGGCGCAGGACTTTCAAAGGTGGCTGGAAAGGTTTTTCGGATCGGTCATCTGGGAGATTTCAACGAGATTATGGTGTTGCAGGCGTTGGCTGCTGCCGAAATGGCAATGCACGATTGCGGTGTAAACATCGAGCTTGGCTCTGGTGTGGCTGCGGCACAGAAGAAGTTTATTGAAGAAACACAAACTCTGAAAAGTTTGGCGGCATAAGTGAGGAAAAAGGACATGAAAATGATCAATTGCAAAGTAACCGTTTCCCGTACTCTAGACATGGATGAAATCACATCCAATGGAGATTTTGACTTCAATCATGTGGTTGATCTCAGATGCGGTGATGAAGTTCAGGCCAGGCCAATTGAAGAGCGGGTTATGAAGAAGCTTCGTAATTACTTCATTGAATATGAGCAAATGCCTATGGCAAACGGCAAATCAGGACCATGCGAAGAGGTTAAGCTCTGTGAAGATCTCAATGAAATGGGAGGCGCTATTCTCGTTGTCACTGATGATATTCCCTACGTGGCAAGTCTCTGTAATCTTTACGATATCCCGTTCGCCTCTCGTGAGTTCTATGTGGTGGAAACTGGCAAGGGTAACATCGTAAAGTCAGTTACTCCCGAGGTTGCAGTGCAATCAGAAAAGCAAGCTGTGAGATTTGGAACTTTCGGCGGTTAGTCCGAAGTTTCGAGACAGCAAAAGCATCTAGATTAGTCAGGTCGGTATCCCTGTCTAATCCCATAGGCCGCAATCGGATTTTCTCCAATGATCTGATTGCGGCCAAATTGTTTGTAAAATCAAATACAAATTTACAAAATTGACAATTCAGAAAATTTAGGGCTTTTAGGATACGAAAGGTACTTTATAAGGCAGAGGCTTCCTATGGCGGGTGAAAAGGTATTTATCGGTCCAAAATTACGTGAGTTACGAAACTCAAGAAGCTTTACTCAGGCTCAAATGGCTGGTGAATTAGGGGTCAGTGCCAGCTACATAAACCTCCTTGAAAAAAACCAGCGGCCAGCTTCGTTAAAGTTTCTGGTTACTTTGTCAGACCGGTTAGGAGTGAACTGGCAGGATGTGGCCAATACTGACACGAGCCTTGCTCTGTCCGAGCTAAGGCAATTGACCCAGGATGCAGCATTTGGAGAGCGGATACCAGACATTGAAGAACTGAGATCAGCCTTGGAACATTCTCCAAACTTGATCAGCGGGTTCATGAATATTTATAACGCCTATCGGGTTTATGGTGAGAAACTCGCAGAACAAAGCGAGTTTCTAGCAGCAGACTCAGACGCGGGCTCATCCAACTTGGGTGCGGAATATTCGGTCCATGATTTATTCAGAGGTAGCAACAATTACTTTGCTGAAATCGAAAACTGTGCAGAACAGTGTTTTGGTGAAAAAACCATTA
>CAWUJF010000286.1:0-4892 GCA_963922405.1 uncultured Hyphomicrobiales bacterium
ACACCAGCAATTTCCAAAAGAATTGTAAATGTGTCAGGTGCGGGCGATGCTTTGATGGCAGGTTTTCTCTACGGGCTTCGCTCTGGGCAATCCCCTGTTTTTGCCTCTCATGCGGGGGCGGCAGCCTCCTCATTGACCGTAGAGTCCAAGTATGATGTTCGCCCTGACTTATCTGAAGACTTACTGAATAAATGTATTATGCAAACACAAGAACTGGTTTCCGATGGCTTTGACGAAAACAACTGAACTTCCCGATTTTGCAGATATTAGTGAGGAAGTCTATTCCGCACTATCGGATGGCAAACCCATAGTGGCGCTTGAAAGTACAATAGTTACGCACGGCATGCCCTTTCCGGATAACTTCCAAATGGCAAAATCTGTTGAGGACTTGATACGAGAAAAGAATGTTGTTCCCGCAACAATTGCTGTCATTAATGGCCGTTTGAAAGTAGGTCTAAGCTTATCCGAATTAGATGAACTCGCACAATCTAAGAACCCTTTGAAAATATCACGAGCGGATATGGCATACGCAATAGCAGCTCGTAAGACAGCGGGAACAACTGTTGCTGCGACGATGATGGCTGCAAAACTTGTTGGGATTGAAGTTTTTGCCACGGGTGGAATCGGTGGTGTCCACAAAGGTGCCGAAACCAGTTTCGATATCTCTGCTGATTTGTATGAACTTGGAAAAACCGATGTGATTGTAGTGGCTGCTGGAGCAAAGGCAATTCTTGATATTCCAAAGACACTTGAAGTCCTTGAAACTCAAGGAGTGCCGGTGATTGGATACAAGACAGATAGTTTGCCTGCATTTTGGTCAAGTGGGTCGAATATAGACGTTCCACTTCGAATGGACAGCGCAGCTGATATTGCTCATTTTCATCTCACCAGATTACATTTGGGAGACACGTCTGGAGTTTTGGTTGCAAACCCAATCCCAGCCTCTGACGAAATCCCGGCTGAAATAATAAATCGCTACATAGTCCAAGCCCAGAAAGAGATGGAAGATAAAGGAATTTCAGGAAAAGATGTGACACCCTTTCTCCTTCAGCGAATATTCGAGCTATCTGAAGGAGAAAGCCTTAAGGCAAACATAGCCCTTGTTAAAAACAACGCCAATCTTGCATCTGACATCGCTCTTAGCCTCGGGCAGACTTGATTGCCTTGGACAGCAACAATCGCCCACTTGGTATTGGCAAAGTTCAGCTGAATGAGTAGATCAAATGTTTTCAGCGCTGTGCCGGCCAAGTGGTTTCAACTAGAACGCCGATTTTGCCGGTTTGCGTGCCTTTGGTATTGATAACAGTCACACGGCCAAGTCCCCTTACCGTGTCAGTTTTACCAGTGATTTCGGGATCAGCTTCCCCTGAAAGAAATATAAGGAAACCACGTGGCATACCTGGACTGGTTTGTGGAAATTTGAATTCAACAAAATCTGCAAAACGTCCAATTGCCGGCTGCTCAATTCCAGCCAATCCAAAGATCGATTGCGTTGACGATAAAGGTTGGTTTGGATTTTGCGCACTTAGGAAAGTCCGCATCTGATTAATCAAAAAAACGTTGGCAAAGGGATCTTCTGTGTAAGGTATGACACCAGCACGCATGGATCGATCCGGCAGCATCGCGACAATAGCAAGGCTTACATTGATTGCAGCCCCACCATCATCAATGGGCAAAAAGGCCATTGCCTCAACTTCTCCCTTTGGGGCTCCGCCAGTAACGTAATTCGCACCAAATTTCTCAGTACTGACCTGCTCAGCCGCAATACTAGCCTCAAGCAGTACTCGGGGTACCGGTCCATCTGAGTCAGTCTTGCTGATTAAATTTACACTTACTTGCTCAAGATCAGAGCCGTCACGGTGCTGATTGTTGCGCTCGATCTTGAAAGTCTCAGGCGCTTTTTGTGGCGCTGAAAATGTTTCAATTGTTTCATCTACTACAGCCCTTGGTGGACCAGGCTTATCAAGGCTAGGGTCCTGTTGTGCGACGCTGTCGTCTTCATCGTCACCGCCATCAAGCCAAGGCAGTCGCTGGCTCAGCAACTCCTGAGGTAAAAAGTAATATGGCGTTTGTTGCGGTCCTGCTGCGGCAATCACATGAGCTACTACACCTATATTTGAGTTAGCGGCCTTGACCTGTATCTGGGATTGCTTGTTTGGTTTGTTTCGCCTTTCCTCCAACATTTTTTCGAAATCCGGATCATCGAAAAATGGATCTTCGCTTTCGGATACTTGTTTTCGTTCAGGTGATTTATTTACAGGTTCTTTGACTGGTTCAGCTTGAGGTTCAACGCGGTTCTGTTTGGCAGGATCGCTATCCGTGTTTTTGGGTTCGACCGCTTTTGCTTTTTCATTGTTTTCACTTGCTCTAATCGCATCCGTACTGGTGAGTGCTAAAGCCTGCTTTTGATTGATACCATCAGGACAGCCATACCCGCTGGCACAGCGCAGCAATGACAGTTCCAAACCACCTAGTTTGTCATATTGTTTTGCCTTTTGCTGTGTTAAGGGCCATTTACATTTGCCACCATTTGCACATTTTTGAGCATCGATAGCAAAGTCGACCTTGTTCTGAATCATTTCCCGTTTCTTTTCAGCTTCCAGTCGATTTCTTTCAAACTCGGGAAGTTTCCGCATCAGTTCTCCTGAGACTTCGTTTCCCAAACATTCGCCATAGATGTAGCACCGTCGGGCAGCATCCAATGTTTGTTTTGAAGATGCGCCACGTTCAGCTTCTTCGACCATCTTCTTTGCCTTATCTGGAGTGAGGTTTTCAGGACAATCACCTCCATAAGCACAGTCTACGACACCCGTTCTTTGAAGGTTATTAAGCTTGTTTCTGCGTTGTCGTAATCCTTCTCTGTCAAGAGAATCTAGACCGTCTCTTGCCGTCCTTTTTGATACCCCATCTGGGCACACATTCGTAGTCGCGCATTTCCAAAGAACCTCGCGGCTGAGCCCTTCAGCGAAAGCAGGTGTTATTGATGTTAAAAAGCCAATAGAAACCATAGCAAGTATAGAATATATGATTGTCTTCATGACCGTCCTTTTCTCAAAACCCTTGAGGTGACAAATACCGTCCAAGCACAAAGCCCTTGGTGACACCGGCCTCTTCAGAGCTGATTTCGCACCAGGTACCGGCCAAAAGTTCCAGTTTGCCTTCAAAGGAAACAGAGGAGAAACGCATCGGATCGATGTTTGGCTCACAACGAGAAACCCTTAAGTCACTTGCAGAAGGTGGCACTTGTCCAACGGCTATTGAAGTGCGATCCGGGGCTTGTCTGACAACTAACATGCGATCGGCTGGAACGTTTCTCAAAGAGAAACGCAAATCTGTAAGGTTCAGTTCTGATGGCAATCCATCCACATCTCCTTCTGCCTCCCCTTCGTAGTTTCCAAGCCGTTCAAGTATGACGCGGGTCTTTGTTCCCGATTGTGTCACGACGGCAGAAATCTTGTTTTGTGGGAGGGGTGGTAGAAAGATCGTCAACTCTCCGGGTTCGACTCCATCGTTGTTGTCAAAACCGTAATTGACAATAAAATTCACCAATTGTTCGTTGCGACCATTTTCCTTCAGTCTCACTGACGTAAGACTTTGGCCAGAGTTATTTTGATCGCTAAGCTCACCTTGCCCACCCCAAAATTTCGATCCGGTACCAAAGAGACGCAACTGACCCAGTGCAAGATTTTGACGGTTGGTGACTTTCCAAACCGCCGTTAGATATTGGCCGACGCTTTCGTATTTGCCGAACCCGTTGTCCTGCCGTACGGAAGACCGTGCAATCTCATGGGCTTCAGCTCTCTCATCAAGGTAAGGATTAAATTTGAACAGAAAGGATCTTGTAGCAAAAAGACCGAGAGCCTTTTGCGGATCATTTTTTAGTTCATCGCGCAATTCACTGCTACATTGGGTTGTTTCGCAAAAGTATCGGCCTTTCTTAGCGTTAACTTGAGCTTCAATGCCTCGTTTGGGATGGTAAAAACGAACACCAGCCATTGGGGACGAGGGATTGTTGCGATTAATAGCCAGTAGCCGCGGTTCAGTTTCATCTGGAAATCGGAAAGCAACAAATGCTTCATCATCGCCCTCATAAAGTACACCTTCATCTTCTGCAAAAAAAGCACCATTGGAACTGCGCTTTGCTCGCGCATTCAGTTCTTCACACAATGCTGGGTGGGCCTCGCGAGGACAGGTAATGTCTAGAGCGGTTTGTATAAATGAAATTGAAGCCGTACCGCTCCTACCTTCTGGTAGATGATCAAGATCAATTGAGACTTCAATACCACCAATTCCGGTATTGTATGAACTATACCATGTGCCTTTAAGCTCATCTGCTGGGACGGGCTTCGCGTTCCCTAGACAAAGCAAGCCTAAGACAAATGCAGCTTTTCTCATCGAACAAGGCCACGTTGCTGAAGTTTGCCAAAGGCTTCTTTACATTGCTGATCTGTCTTATCAGAAATCTTCGTCATATTGTTGGTGGCCAACACTATCTGCAGAATACTGATATCTGCTGTGCTGCCGAAACTTACGATTTCGAGAACTGTGTCAGCAAATGCCATGCAGGCCTGCTTTTTACCTGAAGCTGAGGCTTGATTTTGCTGTTTAGATGTTTGTGCATTAGCATTCTGTTCGCCAGATTGGGTGCGTGGTACAAAATCTTGTTCACTTCCAGGAATTTCAACACCACCTTCAATCATGGTCTTTGGATCTTCTCCACCTTGCTGTGAATTTCGACCATTGAGGTCAATCGATCCTTCAGCGATTAGACCAACCCGAGTGAGGTCAATGCCAATTTGTCGGCATTCTCCGGGCGTTGCATTTGCGAGATCAAATACCCCTACACTTTTCAAAACACTCATCAGGTCGTTGCGCCTAGCTGATCCAGATTG
>CAWUJF010000287.1:0-4891 GCA_963922405.1 uncultured Hyphomicrobiales bacterium
GCGTTCATCACCTGACATGGCATCAAAATCAGTAATTTGAAGCCATTCTGCACCAGCTTCAGCAAAGCTCTTTGCCTTTTCTACCGGATCAAGGTGCCAGATTTGAGGTTCCTCAGTACGCCCTCGAAACAGGCTGACACATCGGCCATCAAGCAGTTCAATCATTGGATAGAGTATCATAACAAGCCTCCTTTTGATCGGATTCTAATCATTGGACGCGATCCAGAAGTAACTGTAATTGGGATCTGGAACCGTGAAATATTGCGTCCAGTCTCGCATTCATAGTTACATCATGGGGAATTCCACCATGATGTGTCAAATAGAGAAGTCTCCCCATTCAGCTGAATTACGTTCTCGATTTCCCACTATTGCTAGTTGTATCAAGGCTTATTATTGAACTTTTGTTTCTACTATTTCTCAACAAGATAACTGCGAAGATCAACAAATGCTTGGTTTTGCAGTAACTCCTTTTGATAGACCAGAAAATAGCCAAAGCCATCTCTGGCAATGGTTGGGCCGACCCCGCAGATTTTTCCTGACGCTAACAGATCATCCTCGATTCCCACAGTGCCGATACTAATGCCTTCACCTGCACAAACCATATCCAACATTGTGGGGTAGCTTTGAACTAAAGTGAGTTTCTCGGCTCCCGGGAATTCAGAGTTTGTGAGTTGGTGCCACAGCCGCCAATCCATCCATCCGATCCCATTTGGATCCCCATGATCAAACATCAGCTTTGGATTGATGCTATCAGACGGATCTTTCGGGTTCAGTTCCGGATGATTTTTAAGAAAAGCGGGGGAGGCAATAATCTGACATTGTTCTTTTAGTAGAAGATCTGAACAATTACTTCCGAAGTCGCCATTTCCAAATCTGATAGAGAAGTCTACCGAAGAATTGTCAAAGGTACTGTAATCATCGGACGTAACCAGATTGATGTTCCTTCCGGAAGCGTTTCGCATCTCGCTGATCCGCGGCATAATCCATAAATGAGCTAATCCGAATGAAGCGCCAACTACCAGTTCATCACTCTTTGTGCGTCTCAAATGACGGGTACCAAGCTCCAAACGATCAAGCACTGCAGTTGATAAATCCGAGAAAGTTTTCCCCTCTCGTGTCAGCTGGATCGTGCTGCCATTACGGGAAAAAAGAGGCGCACCAATCCAACTTTCCAGATTGGCGATATGACGGGTAACTGCAGGTTGCGCAACTGAGAGTTCAGCGGCAGCACGGGTAAAATTGCCATGACGCGCAGCAGCTTCAAATGCTAATAAGGCATTCATAGGTGGAAGTTCACGTCTCATCTTTGTAGCCCTTCACATAACAAAATGTTATTACATGATGCCAATTTTTGGGATGGTGGTAAACATGGACTTCGCGCAAAATTCCTTCAGAGATGGAGGAATTTATGGCTCAAACTTCAATTCATCAAATAAAAGATGGTGCTATCAGCACTGAGGAAGAGAACCTTCGGGCTATCCATTCAGATTATTACATTAGTGAAGATATCTTTGCCGAAGAGAAGGAAAAACTGTTTTTCAAGTCCTGGCAGTATGTTTGCCATGCCAGTGAATTGGAGGAACCGGGCAGCTACGTTGCCACTGATATATTGGGTCAGAACATTTTTGTTGTTCATGATCACGATGGTGAAATACGAGGTTACTATAACATCTGCCCGCATCGGGGACATAAATTAGTGGAGGGGGCAGGGCGCAAAAGCGTAATTGTTTGCCCATACCATCACTGGAGTTTCTCGCTGGACGGTAACCTTCGCAGCATGCGCACGATGAAAACAAGCAAGGCTCCGGAAAGCCAGAAAGTTTGTCTAAAGCCAATAAGAGTGGACCGGCTGTTAGATTTTGTTTTTGTAAATTTGGATCCTAACGCATTACCCATCGCTCAGTTCTGGCCAGGTGTAGAGGCACAAATCCGTGAAATATGCCCGGAAGCCGAGACTTACGTTTTAGGAGAAAATGCCACGGCTATCCACCCTGTTGATGTGGCAGCAAACTGGAAAGTACAAATAGATAATTATCTTGAGTGCCAACACTGCAGACACGGGCATGTATCCTTTTCAGATATGCTGGACATCAATAACCAGACATACTCTCTAACTAAGAATGCAGCCTACAATTATATCCCTGGTAGCAAAAAGGCAGATAATCTCGCATATCCGTTAGATTTGAAGCACGACAAGACAGATCTGCATTTCTGGTTCCTGTTTCCTAATGTCGGGATTTCACAATTTGCTGGTCCGGGAAATCTTAGCCTGTTCCAATGGAACCCTATCCACCCCGGTCGGGCACTTCGGTTGAGTGTAAATCTTGAACCAGCAACACCCACTGATCCTGGTATGCATGAAAGGCAGCATAAACGGATGGTCTGGGGTCGCGACGTCTTGCAGCCCGAGGATATTTCATTTCTGTTATCTGTACAGGAAGGAATGTCTCAGCGGAGTTTTGACCAAGGCTGGTACATTGTAGATTGGGAAAACATCGAGTTTTCGGAAGCTATGATGCGCCATTTCCACAACATGTACTTATCGCATATGGGGAGAAGATAGCCACTTAATGTGTTTCACTAGAAAGTGTAGCACCCTCGTTCACCTGGCGACCTCCTTTAATTACCAAGTCTACCGAACTTATATCGCATCTAGCAGAGATCACTTCGCGCGAGTATGATTGGCTTCTTTGAGGGTCACGAATATGGCAAATCTTAGGGACGTCTATCATAAGGATGCATACCGTTTTGATCAGCGGCCTGACAGTTATTGGGTGGCTACAACGACCCCACTCGAATTCCCGACACTGTCTGAAAACATAGAAGCCGACGTGGCAATCATAGGTGGAGGTATTGCAGGACTTTTAGCAGCGCTTCGCCTAACAAAAGAATTTGGAAAAAGTGTTGTCCTAATGGAAGCCGGTTCCATCGGATGGGGAGCCTCAGGCCGTGCTGGTGGCTTCAATTCCGGCATGGCCAGCACGTTTTCCATAGAAGGATTGTGCGAGAAATTTGGACTGGACGCTGCTCGAGCGTTTGCTGCCGAACAAGATCGTGCAACGGAATTGGTCTATGAAACGGCAGAAGCGGAACAAATAGAAATTGATGCTGCAGGTAGCGGAGTGTTTGTTTCAGCAATGTCAGCCCGTGCCGCAAGGCATCTGCAAGAAGAAGTTCAAATCTACCAGGATACCATTGGAAAAAAAGTGGAGTATTTGAGCAAAGCAGAATTTCATGATCGAGTACACGGAGGCGAGTTTGTCTGGGGTGGCCTGCATATTCCTGGTGGCAGTGGAATTCATCCGCTCAAATATACACTGGGTATTGCCAAAGCAGCCAAACAATACGGCGCACGAATTTTTGCAAATTCTCGCGTGACTGACTGGATGAAAACTGGCGATAAACACATTTTGATGTCAAGGCAAGGCAAAGTGTCTGCTTCGAAAGTGATCGTTGCAACCAATGCCTATTCTTCCGATAAACTCATTCCCAAACTGGATAGGCGCATGCTGCCAGTAATATCCAGCATAATTGTCACAAGACAGCTTGATCAGATTGAACTAGAGCGGGCAGGTTACTCAAATCATACGCCCGTATACACCTCTAAAAACAGGTTGTTGTATTACCGCCTGCTGCCTGACAACCGATTTTTAATTGGTGGACGTGGAGATACAATTGGGAGTGCCGAAGCCGGCGCTCGCAAAGCGCTTTGGCTGGAACGTGAAATCAAGTCCCTGTTTCCAGCTTGGCAGGAAGTCGAAATCTCTCACAACTGGAGTGGCTTGGTCTGTATGACGCGACGTGGTGTTCCAGCAGTTGGGTGTGTACCGGAAGACGCAAGCATAGGTTATGCCTTTGGTTGCCATGGCAGCGGTTTGAATAACGCCACTTGGATGGGATATGAATTAGCAAGGATCATGGCTTCAAAAGATCCTGCGCAAGCAGCTCAAAAACTACCACAGATTGTGCGAATGCTACCGCCACGTTTCCTTGGTCCAAGACGCACAATTCTCAATGTCGCCTTGATGGCTTACTCTGCCATAGACGCCTGGAATAACCGACCAACATAAAAGCGATAATAGACTTTACGGTACCGATACCAGACCAATTAATTGGCAGACTTGGTTTTCGTTTGAAGTGAAATAACCGAAACTTCTCATCATCGCTCGATAGCAAATTTTAGTTGATAGAACTTGTTCATATACAATACAGTATTCTCAGCTCGATTGATCATCGGACAATTGGAGGGTTTATGATAACAAGGTACCTAGCCGCGCTAACATTTATAGCACTGCTCCCCATATCCTCTGCTCACGCAAATTCCAAGGTGATCAAAATCACTGGCGCCGAAGCAAAATGCATAGTTGAAAATATGGAAACATATAACAACTATGGAACCGACCCGATCATCATTGTTTTGGAAACATGCCGGGAAAAGGCTCCTGTAGAATCTGGAAACACTGGATTACGGCAGACAAATTCTACACTCGGTTTGCCAACACCCAAAGTTGGCAAAGGCGATAAGATATTAATCCTGCTGCGCTCACAACTTGCCTGCGTTAGCGAAATTATTGGTAATAGCAGCCTTCCTGAATCTGATACCGAATTGGTAGAGATCTCTTTAGACAGATGCGACAGTTAGTTCGAGTACAATGACACAACAACCAGCTGACGAAGAAACAGCAGAAGAGCAAAAGCAAGATTGGACATCTTGGCGGGTTTGGCGGATTTCCGCCGGGTTTGTGTTCGCTGCATCCTTTATCATAAGTGCGTTGGGTTTGTGGGCTGTTTACGTTCAATTGGATCGTGGACTGGAACATCGTAAAGCAGATATTGCCCTTGGATTTGTAGAACGTTTTAATACACTCACCTATGTGCGCGCTCGCAATAA
>CAWUJF010000288.1:0-4879 GCA_963922405.1 uncultured Hyphomicrobiales bacterium
ATTGGAAGAAGGACGCCTGTTACCAGAAATAGGTGACACACTCACTCAACTGGGTGAAAGACTTTTGGCAGCAGGTGTAGAAGACGAGCGGTTACGCCTTTCGATGCGGACACTTCACCCGCTCATGACTGCGTTCTCGGCAATCTGGGAACGGGATGCAGGCGAAGTCCGTCAATTGCGTGCGGCCCATGGCCTGGAGACACGATCCGGTTATATTGGTAGTCCTCTGGAAATAATCGGAAAAACTGGCCAACCGTTCCGAAAAAAGCTCGATAAAACACTGACAGCTGATGACCATTCTGTTCTCCATGAGTTCCGCGATCAGGGCATGACGGATTATTATGGCGTACCGTTGCATTATGCCGGAAATCTTGGCGGCATCCTGGCTGTCACAACTATGGCAAAGGGCGGCTTCAGCGACTACGACATCAAGCATTTGAGGCGCGTAGCCAATGCCCTTGCTCCCGTGGGAGAAGTTACCAATGCGCGCATGATATCAAAGGCTATTGCTGACTCTTATCTTGGAGAGCGTTCCGGCGGCATGGTTCTGGAAGGGAAAATCACCCGCGGACATATAGAAAAAATAGACGCCGCGATTATGGTGAGTGACATCCGTAACTGGACGGGCTTGAGCAACACATTGCCACCAGACGCGTCCCTTGCGCTTGTAAACGCTTACTTTGAGTTAATCGCCAATTGCGTTTCCGAGAATGGTGGTGAAATCCTGAAATTCATTGGAGATGGGGTGTTGGCGATCTTTCCGGTTGATGGAGAACACACAACCGCTCAAAAGGCTTGCGAAGACGCGTTGAAAGCCTCGCAAAAGGCCTTTGAAACATTCAGAGACATTCCGGAAATCGCTCAGATTGGCTTCGGCATAGGGCTTCATTTCGGAGAGGTGCTGTACGGGAATGTTGGCGCTGCTGCCCGACTTGATTTCACCGTTCTTGGCAAGGCAGTAAATCAAACGGCACGCTTGGAAGGCATGTGCAAAATCCTTGATAATCCACTTTTGTTTTCAAGAGAATTTGCAGACCTGATTGAAAGTGAAACAACCGTTCTTTCCCAAACAACTCTGAAAGGGTTTGAGGAAGAAACTGAGATACTGACGGTAAAGACCTCAGACTAGATCCTGCGATAGACTAAATCTGCATCCTTTTCAGCAACACTTTCCACTGCCAATTCACCGATACGCGCATGGTGCGGTGACAACATGCAGGCCGGATCTGTAGCAGCAGCATCACCCACAATTGCAAAAGCCTGACAACGGCAACCACCATGATCAAGCTCTTTGCGCGGGCAGGATCTGCACGGTTCCTGCATCCAATCCGTTCCGCGATAGGCATTAAACGCAGATGAATTATACCAGATGTCTGACACGGACTTTGACCTTACATTTTCAAAATCCAGGGACTTGATCGTCTGGGCTGCATGACAGGGGAGCATTTCACCATTCGGTACGATCACAAAGGCATCGTTCGCCCAACCACCCATACAAGGCTTGGGATAGTCTGCGTAATAATCCGGTGTCACGAAATCTATCGTGAGAATTCCGGTGAGATCCTTCTGCGCCTGTTCCACAATCTCCACCTGCCGGTCCACCTTGTCACGATCCGGCATCAGAGCGGAACGGTTAAGATAAGCCCAGCCATAATATTGGACATTCGCAATCTCCAGCCGGTCCGCATCCAGTTTCTGAGCCAACTCTATAAAGTCTTCCACCTGATCAATATTATGACGATGGATCGGAGCATTGATGGTAAGGGGGATACCAAGTTCCCTCACCTTTTTTGCGGTGGCCAGCTTCTTTTCCAGCCCGTTCTTGTAGTTGCCGATGAGCTGGATGGTTTCATTGTCCACGCCCTGAAAAGACACCTGCACGTGTTGCAATCCGGCTTCCGCGAGCGCTTCGAGTTTCTTGTCATCCGTCGTCACACCAGTGGTGATCAGATTGGTATAAACACCTTTAGAGTTAAGAAGCTTGATCATGGCCTCAAGATCAGGACGCAGTGTCGGTTCACCACCTGAAAGATGAACCTGAAGCACTCCCAGATCAGCAGCATCTTCAAACACCTTCAACCACTCATCGGTCGTAAGTTCCTGACTTGCTTTAAGCAATTGCTGCGGGTTGGAGCAATACGGGCACTGTAGCGGACAACGGTGCGTGAGTTCGGCCAACATGCCGACGGGCAAACCAACAGTGTTGTTTTCCTCGCTCACTTTACAACGCCTCCACGATCAGCTGATTATCTGCCCAGGTCTGGATAAATTCCTGCACATCCGGCGCGATTTCCGATGCCGGAGCTTCATACTCTTCCGCCAGAGATGCAACGATATCAGAAACCGTATCGCTACCAGTACACTTTTGCAAAATGGAGACACTGGTCTCATCCGGCCAGTAGATATGTTCGGGTCCTAACACCACCCAGGCCTGGCGTAACTCGTTGAAACTTAAATGCACATGATCTGCAAAGCGCGGCTTGGTCTCATCAGAGATCAGAAGTCTTTGTCTTAAGCCGGCATGAAATCGGGACATGGCCTCAAGCCTCTTCCGGAACATATGCACCAGGCGGAATATGCCCGGGAGACACATAGGCGTGGTAAAGCGCGTCCAGCATGGCCCAAAGAATATCACACTTGGCAATGAGTGCGTCCACCGCTTCAGCCTGCTGATCAGGCGTAACGGCCCAGTCTTTCACAAGCTCCAGAGTAAAATCAGCGTCCCGCGGCGCTTGTGTCATCCTTGGTTTGAAGTAAGCCAGCGTATCCTCGGTAATGTAGTCATAACGGGCAAGCATGGCCGGAACCCGCTCACCAATGGCAACGGGAGAAAAGAGTTCCGTAAGCGAAGATGCAACGGCCACCAGCATGGAATAGTCAGAAACAAGGCTGATATAGCCATTCACCGCAAAGCGCGTTGCAGGAAGAGCCTGATTACGAGAAATCACCAGATCCGGGTCAACGCCCACTCCCTCCGCCAGTTTGATCCAGCGGGCAATTCCACCCTCAGACCCCTCTTCACCGTCGTGATCGATTATCCGTTTTCGCCATTCCCTGCGAAATTCCGGATCTTCCGAACGCGAGAGAATAAGCGCATCTTTTTTCGGGATGATGTATTGATAGCAATACCGGTTGAGCGCCCAGGCCTGCATCTGCGCTTTGGTGAGTTCACCCGCATTCATCAGCTTATGAAATGGGTGATGGATATGATAACGCGTTTCAAGCACATTGCGCAGTGCCTGATCAAACTCATCCCGGCTCAGCAAACTATCAAACTTGGTGTGACGTTGCAGTGTCAAACCCTCACCTCCATTCCATCGTAAGCAATCTCCCAGCCCCTGGAAGTCACATCCTGTTCTTCCCTGCTACCTTCTTCAAGTACCGGGTTGGTGTTATTGATATGGACAAATATCCGCTGTCCGAGGTTCACATCAGCGAGCGCTTCCATCGATCCACCCTCACCTGACATATACATATGCCCCATCCGGGCACCTGTCTTTTCTCCCACACCGGTCTTCTGCATCTCATCATCGGTATAAACCGTGCCATCGAACAACAGACACGATGCACCATCAATTCTGGCAAGCAAGGTCTCGTCCACCGCTGCGCATCCTGGAATATAATAGGCAATATCCTGCGAACCGGATGTACGGATGCCAATACCCACCGTATCACCATCTTCAGTGCCGAAGTTGCCAGTGGTTTGCCCTTCCTTCTCCATGAACAGAGCGACTTTACCGTGAACAGCAAATGTCTCGATCTCCAGTCCAATCTTTCCGTCAGGACCTTCCAGCTCGATCTTTGACCCGAGTTCAAGCAATCGCCGTTCCACATATTCCGGGTTCAAAACCTTGAAAATCGGATTGGCGTCGAGCACTTCCATGACCCTGCGTGTTGCATAAAGCGTAAACGGCTGACGCTCGCGCAATGTTAAAAGACCAGCAATATGATCCACATCAGCATTGGTCAGAATAACACAAGAGATCGGCGTGGAACGCAGCGGTGCATCAGCAGCCGGCGCTAGCTCCGGATTTTCTGCAATCTGCTGGCGAATATCTGGTGACGCATTAAAAAGCGCCCAACTTGCACCATCAGCACTGGCAGCAATGCTCGATTGGGTTCTAGCTCTGAAACCTGATTTCCCGGATCTGACAGCACTTGAAAGCGGTGCATTGCAATTCCATTGCGGAAAACCGCCACCCGCTGCTGATCCAACTACCTTAATGCGCATATCGAAATAAATATCTGAAAAATGGACAAAAAAAAGCACTTGCCAGCAACGTCACCACGTCACATCTGCAAGTGCTATCTTTTGAAAGGTTACTTGCGCTTGCAGGAACCGATTTCTGCAGGCAGGTAACGAGAAATTTCGAAACCAGCGTTTACGCCGCTCATTACAGGTTTTTTCCAGGCTTTCATGACTATCTCCTTAAGAAAACTCCAAGACCGAGTATTATACATTTCAGCTTTCGAGTAAAGGGTACCTTAGTACACACTAACGTCAGAATTATTACCCCTTGTCATTCAACCGGGTTTACCCTTGCGGGCAAGAAACCCTTTTGACGGGTTATAGGCGTAAATCGCCAGCCCCAGAAAAACAGATGTGCAAACCAAAACAACAAGAAACGCCTCCAGATTAAACTTCCCGTATATTGCATATCTCACCAGTTCCACCGCATAGGTGAAAGGGTTCAAAACACAAAGTTGATAAAGAAGATCACTGGATTCTTTCATACGCCAAAGCGGATAGAGCGCTGATGACATGAAGAACATCGGAAAGATAACAAAATTCATGACACCGGCGAAGTTCTCAAGCTGCCGGATCGCCGATGACAACAACAGCCCCAGACTCCCCAGCATCAGCCCGGAAAGGATCAGC
>CAWUJF010000289.1:0-4867 GCA_963922405.1 uncultured Hyphomicrobiales bacterium
TGGGTGTGCCAATGCTGAAATAACCAATGCTGTAAGTAAAATATGAAAAGATAAGGCGTTTCTGAGCCCGATTTCCCGAATAAGGCGGAAAGGTTGCCTGCTATGCACCAAAATGGTCTGCATCCAGCCTTTGATCCACCGTGTGCGTTGTTTCAGCCAGGCGTCGAACTGTGGTGGCGCTTCTTCATAAGTCGGGAGCGAGATCGTGTCGCAGCGATAACCTTCCCGAAAAAGCCGGATGCCCAGATCTGCATCCTCGGTCACGTTAAAAGGATCCCAGGCACCAACCTTTTTCAGAATCTCTGCTCTGAAATGATTGGAAGTGCCGCCAAGCGGCATCGGCGTTCGCCATTTTGCCAGAACTGGCAGAATGCCGTTGAAAAGCGTTAGATATTCGATGTGAAACAGGCGGGTCAGCCAGCATTGGTCGAAATTATGAATATGCAGCGGTGCCTGAACGCAGGCAAGCGTAGGACCCTCGCTTGTGAATTTGGTAAAAGCTTCCCGCAATTGGCCAGCTGAAGGCCGGTCCTCCGCATCATACAAAACAAGGTACTCACCTTTGCAAAGCGGCAGAGCGTAATTTAGCGCCTTGGGTTTGGTTTTCGGTAACGCATCGGGAACAATGATGAGATCGAAATAATCCGGCAGGTTACAATCAAGCACAGCATCTATGGTTTTTCGGTCATTGTCTTCGCAGATCAGTTTTATATCGAGTTTGTGTTTTGGCCATTGAAGTTGCATCAAATGCCAAACAAGGTCAGGGATTTGTCCTGCTTCCTTGTAAAGCGCCACACAAACTGAATAGACAGGTAACGTTTCGTCATCGGTTATGACAGGCAGACCCTTGCCGCTGCTTTGCACATTCACTTCAGCCAGTATGAGACTGCGCAGCAGGATGTGAGACGTATAAAACGCAGTAAGAAATACAACGATGCCAAGGGTCAGGTAGGGTATCTGCAAATAACTGAGTAAAATTAATGCACCCATGGACAGGATTAACGCGAAACCTTGCCATCGGTTGAGGGTGGATGCGGCTGAGTAGTGAGCAGCATTTTTCCGAAGCTTATTGATTGCCTGATCAAGCAGAAAGTCTTGGTTTTTACGCCGCAGATAGGCTCTGCTGCGTTGGTTATCCAACAGCCTTTGGGCTTCTTCCCATTCAAACTGAGAAATAAGATCGAGCCTGATGAGAATTTCATGTGCATCAACATTTTTGTTGAGCGACAATTGCCACACGGTTTCCAGTTGAGCGAGTGTGATACCGAAGCGGGATAGGATCAGAAGTTCAGATGGCAGATCATTTGATTTGGAAAGAGGAGGGGCATTGTGTGTTGTAGATAATCTGTCCTCAGATATTGTGGGGAGCGAACTTGTTTGGTCATCACCGCTACGCATAATGCACTCACACTTGCCAGCCCGTGAATTATTTCTTAATGCAAAGACCACAACCTGAAATCAGGGAAGCAAAAATGTTCTGGTCCGAAAACCAAAAACTCCTAAACCTGCATAAGATTTGCTTCATTGCCGGCATTCTGGCTTTGAGCTTTGCATTGGTCGTCCCGGCACAGGCGCAGCAGGTAAATATACCGAGCTTCTGGGACAAGAATGAGCGATTTGAAAAACCGGACCTTTCAAAAATCCCTCGGTTCAGATTTCTGACAACAACAGATTTCCCGCCGTTCAATTTCATTGATAGAAAGAAACGCTTGAGCGGCTTTCATATTGATCTGGCAAGAGCCATTTGCCTTGAGCTGGAAATGTTGAACCGATGCCAGATCCAGGCTCTGCCCTGGGAAGAACTGCAAAAAACCCTGAAAGAGGGGAATGGCGAAGCGATCATCGCAGGCCTTGCCGTTACACCGGAAGCGCGCAAGGAACTTAGTTTTTCCAGGCCCTTTCTTCAAATCCCGGCGAGATTTGTAACCCGTAAGGATAGCGGCCTAACTGCCCCGGTTTTTGAAGCACTGTTTCGCAAAAAGACAGGCGTTATTGAGGGCTCAGCCCACAAGGCCTATTTCGAAAATGTATTCTCAGCCCGCACAGTTGAAGTTTTCCCCACAAGAGATGCGGCGCTGAAGGCGTTGCAGGAAAAGAAAGTGGAGGCGGTCTTTTCTGATGCCGTATCGCTTTCCTTCTGGCTTGGATCTGCCAGTGCAAACGATTGCTGCACCTTTCTGGATGGACCATTCAGCTCCGAAAAATACTTCGGTAATGGTTTGGCAATTGCTTTGCCCAAAGAGCGTCCGGAATTGGTAAGTGCTGTAAATTTTGCCCTGAGCCAGATTAACAAAAAAGGCACGTTTGCTGAACTCTATCTCAGATACTTTCCCATGGGATTGTTCTAGCGCGAGCGCTATCCGTTTTCATTCTGCCGTACGAACGGAACTTTCAGCGTCCACCACAATTGGGTTGGCTTTTCATCCTGCCATTCGCTCAACCCGATGGTCATACCGTCATGTCCCTCTTGCGGTTGGGCAATATAGGTTTTGAACATCCGATCCCAGATCGCCAGGTTAAACCCGTAATTGGAGTCGGTCTCATTGTGAATGATCGAGTGATGAACCCTATGCATATCCGGTGTCACGATAACCCATCGCAAGATCCGATCCACGCCCAGCGGGATCTTGAAATTTGAGTGGTTGAACATCGCAGCTCCATTGAGCACGATCTCAAAAATCAATACGGAAACAGCCGGTGCCCCAAGCGCGATTACCACACCGATTTTCCAAACCATGGAAAGGGCAATCTCAATAGGATGAAAACGGATGGCGGTTGATACGTCGATATCCACGTCTGAATGGTGCATCCGGTGAATTTTCCACAAAATCGGGATTTTGTGAGAGGCGAGATGTGTAAGCCAGATTGAGAAGTCCAGAACCACGAAACATATGACAATAGCCAGCCATTCCGGTACCGGAACGACATTGAATAGCCCATAACCATTGCTGCTCGCCCAAAGTGCAGCACCCACAGCCGCACTAGCAAAAAGAACACGAACCACAACTGAATCGATCACGATAATCGCCCAGTTTGTGAACCATCTGCGAGCTTTAACCGGCTTCGGCATTCTACGTGGAACCATGAATTCCAACACGGCAAGCAGCACAAAAAGGCCGATGAAAATGCCAAATCTTATTTGTGGTTCGGTCAGTTCAAACATGGGAGTAAACTAGTCTTTCACGTGTTAAACTCAAGTGACTTTCAGTTGATGCGACGATTACCCGCGTGACCATTACCATCGCTTAGCCTGTCACAGGCGCCTGTGCCGTGCTCGGGCAGCAACCCGGATCGCTGAACAAGTGGCCTCATCAATATCAAGTTCTTCCGCCAGCATTTGGGCAAACCGGGTTTCTTCCCGCTTGAAATAGAAATCCGCGACTGACACATCCACTGCAAGTGCATAGGCTGTTTCAAACAGACGCTCCGGTAACACATTGTGAGAGGCAGCCAGAATTTCCGTTAAACCACCTGATGATTTCAGGATCTTGCCGCAGGCCTGACAGTCTTGAGCAAGTTTGCTTCCGTCATAAGTGTCAAACACCGGTAAAGCGCGAATGATAGTCCTGATCTTTTCAAGTTCCAGATCATTCACTTCTCTGTCTGCCACGCTGGCGGCCACCATGATGTAAATCAATATCTGATGGGTTGTTAATTCACTCATTTCTGGCCTGTCACGCAGCTTCGTCGCTGCAAGCTACAACAGGATGCCGAGGATAATCAATCAAAGCGGTCCGCAAGGCTTGGAAAAAACGTCGCAATGGGATAACAAGCACCGATCAGGAAGAACCTGAAATTCTCTATTGCTAATCACAAGGCGTATACCATGTCTGCAGAACCCTTTTCCGCGGCGCTAGCTGAAGCTGCTAAGTCCTCAAAAGCCTGGCCTTTTGAAGAGGCCCGCAAGATTGAAAAACGGTACGCCAAATCGGGATATCCGGAAGTGGTTCTGTTCGAGACCGGTTACGGTCCTTCAGGCCTGCCGCACATCGGAACATTTGGAGAAGTGGCGCGGACATCAATGGTGATCTATGCCTTCCGTCTGTTGACCATGGACAAGGTACCTGTGAAACTCATCTGTTTTTCCGATGACATGGATGGCATGCGCAAAGTGCCCGGCAATGTGCCCAATCAGGACATGCTGGAAGCCCATCTGGGCCTGCCGCTCACAAGCGTTCCAAGCCCGTTCTCGAATGAGCATGACAGCTTCGCCCATCACAACAACGCGAAACTCAGAGAGTTTCTGGATCGCTTTGGTTTCAATTACGAGTTCATCAGCGCGACGGACTATTACAAATCCGGCAAGTTTGATGACGCGCTTCGTCTTGCTCTCCAGAAGTACGATGAGATCATGGCAGTGATGCTTCCCACATTGGGTGAAGAGCGTCAGGCAACCTATAGCCCGTTCCTGCCGATTTCTCCCAATACTGGTCGTGTACTCTATGTGCCGATGAAATCAACGGATCCGGCAAACGGGACCATCACGTTTGATGATGAGGATGGCAGCGAAGTCACCCTGTCTGTCACCGGCGGCAATGTGAAACTGCAATGGAAGCCTGACTTTGGAATGCGCTGGGCTGCCCTCGGCGTGGATTACGAGATGTATGGCAAGGACCATTCCATCAACAGTAATCTCTATGACAAGATTTGCCGCATCCTCGGTGCCCGCGCACCGGAACACTTCATCTACGAATTGTTCCTGGACGACAAGGGCGAGAAAATCTCGAAGACAAAGGGTAACGGCCTGACCATTGAGGAATGGCTTGCTTATGCGCCAACCGAAAGCCTTTCGTTCTTCATGTATCAAAAGCCGAAGACTGCGAAACGCCTTTATTTTGATGTGATCCCGAAAAACGTGGATGAGTAC
>CAWUJF010000290.1:0-4863 GCA_963922405.1 uncultured Hyphomicrobiales bacterium
GCATACAATTCGAATTAAACCTTGGAGGTTCGGATGCACTTAACCGTTTTAAACTTTGTTTTGGTTTTCGCAGTAGCCACTATTGGTTTTGTGTTATGGACCAGAGCATCCAAGAAAAAATGGCAGCCGGTACATAGCGCCATATCAGCTTTTCTTTTTGCAATTTTGTTTTTTAGTAGTCAGTTGCTAGATATACCGCGCATAGCTCATGCTCTGGGTACAAAGGCATCGCCAATTGAAATTGCCAAAGCCTCTGGACGTATCATTGGAACTAACGATAGCTTCACAGGTGCTGCTTGGGCCGGGCGCCTGACACATCCTGGGATCTTCGTAAAAACAGTAAGTGGAATAGAATGCATGGGCAGCTTTCGTTACACGAAAAGGACAGCTGGTGACGGGCATTTCCAGTGTGATGATGGAAGAACCGGTGAGTTTCAATTCACGACACGAGATCTACTGACAGGCGAGGGAGTTGGTACTCTAGGCCATGACAAGATCGAGTTTTCATTCGCTCCAAATGAAGCTGAGGAATGAAGTTCTACCGACGATGACCCAGCTAATCTTGCACACTTGATGGAGATTTTTAGTGGCGTATTTTTTTCGAATTGCTATTCCGGTTTTGCTTTTTCAAAGCACGTTTTATTCTAGAGTTTGTCGGACAGACACACAGAGTTACCTGTATTCATTAACAGCAGCCATTGGCCTGGTATTCATATTGAATCAAGTGGCCCCAAAGTTCATTGATACACAACCTAGGTGAAGCAATTGCTGCTGAAGGAACGCGCAATGGATCTTTCTTGGTTAGAAAACATCATCATAGGCATTTTGGTTTTCGCAATAATATTGAGCGTAGACCGCATGGAAGCACTGGCTGAATTATCAAAAGCTACTAAAGCAATTATCGCTGCTATTTTTTCAGTGCTGGCAGTGATCGTAATCGACTTGTTGATATGACGCATGGAACAGAATTCCGGATTGGCAGAGGTGACTTGGAACTGGTTTCTTGCAGCATGCATTATTTTTAAAATTAGTTCATAAATTTCAATAATTTGGAGTATTTAAATGTCATTTTCAGAGCCAAAAATGTTTGGAAAACGCACCAGTCAGTTCAGTGATGCCTCGACCGTCTCACAGGTTCAGACAATCCAGCATCGAAGAAGTCCCTTGATTGCTGATGATATTGACTTTGAGGTTCATGGCGCAGAAATGCAATTTGTCGAGATAGAGTTGGATCCTGGCGAATCTGCGGTCGCCGAAGCCGGTTCAATGATGTTTAAAGATCCATCCATCACAATGGAAACCGCGTTCGGAGACGGGAGCCAAAAGTTACAAGACTCAGGTGTATTTGGCAAACTGGTCGGAGCAGGGAAACGTCTGATTACAGGGGAAAGCCTGTTTACAACGGTTTTTACTCACGAAGGTCTTGGAAAAGCAAAAGTGAGCTTTGCTTCTCCCTATCCTGGCCATGTCATACCGTTGCGCCTGGATGAAATTGGCAACAAGCTCATTTGTCAGAAGGATGCCTTCTTATGTGCGGCAAAAGGGGTGTCCATTGGCATCGAGTTTCAGCGAAGGATCCTGACCGGTCTATTCGGTGGTGAAGGTTTTATCATGCAGAGCCTAGAAGGAGATGGATGGGTTTTTGTCCATGTCGGTGGAGTGGTTATTGAAAAGAATCTAGCTCCGGGTGAGGAGATACATGTAGATACCGGTTGTGTTGCAGCCTATACGGCCGGCATGGACTTTGATTTGGTAAGAACAGGATCCGTAAAATCGATGATTTTTAGTGGGGAAGGGGTATTCTTTGCTTCACTAAAAGGACCCGGAAAAGTTTGGATACAGACATTACCGATTTCCAGGCTGGCAGGCCGGATATGGGCGTCAGCACCATCTACTGGCAGCAGCTGAAACGAGAAAATATTTACAAGCGAATTGTTGTGATCGCGTGCTTACATCTTATGCACCCGTAATGCGTTTCATTGCTTGAAGCATTGATTGGTAAGATTCAGCTGACATGGAGCCGTCAATGAAACTGCAAACCAATGACGCTGATTTGGCTCCATTGTCGTTGACTATCGGAAACGCTACACTCAACAATGACGGATGTCCTTCCCATTTAGCTTCAACATATCCTTTAGTGGCAAATTGAGCTCTGGCTGTAGTGATACTCCAGTCAATTTTTTCATGTTTAGCTTTCGCAGAATTTTTCATCACATCAATCATGTAACGAAATTCTACCTCTGAGAGATCTGCCAATATCACGCGACCGCCCACATGGGAGTGTAGCGGCTTTGAAAACCCCACCTCGATTTGAAGCGAGACAACATTCGTTCTGCTGTGTAAGGAACTAACACACACCACACTGTTTTTTTCGCGCTCAAATATAGCCACATGAACACCATAGGTATCCGCTAATCCTTGCAGTGCTGTATCTGTTTTCGACCCATCCAAGCCATAACGATGACAGCCATAACCCAAGGTGAGAACACCACATCCCAGTGCGTATTTGTGAGTATCAATTGAATAAGTGAGATATCCATCCGCACGAAGCGACTTGAGATATCGGGTAATCGTAGGTTGGGGAAGGCCAGTGGCTTCACACACAGACTTCACAGATTGCCAACGGTTTTGAGAAGACGCGAAAAACTCAAGTATGCTCAATGCCCGCACCAAAGTGACCTGTATCTCGTATCTGTCACGTCGAATAATTTCAGTGCTGAGCTTAACTGCTCTATTCTTCATTTGAATCCATGGTCCCTGGTTAAGCAGCGCCAGTACCATAGACTTTTAAAGTGCTGCCTTGTTTTCAATGGAGCCTAGAAGGCATCGTTGAATAATTCAAATGCATGTTTAGAATGATATATATGCAGCGAGCTAATATCAAAAATATAGATTTGAACCTCCTGAAGTCGCTTGATGCACTTTTGGAAACAGAGAGTGTGAGCAAGGCTGCTGCTCTTGTAAACCTTTCTCAACCGGCAATGAGCAGGATATTAAACCGCATTCAACTCACCTTAAAAGATCCGCTGCTTATTCGATCAGGCCGCGGAATGGTCCTAACGCCGCGTGGGAAGGCTTTGCGCAAACCTGTACGGGATGCCTTGGCTCAGGCGTCACTCGTATTCGAGCCAGATGAGTTTGAACCATCAAAGGCAGAAGGCCGGTTTCGTATTATGGCACCGGACTATATAGCGCAATTGATAATGCCGGGAGTATTGGGAACTGTCTTAAATCAGGCTCCAGGGATCCAGATTGAAATGCAGTACCTCTCAGAGGCTGGGATCGCAGATATGTGCGAAGGCAAAATCTCTCTTGGATTTGGCATGATTGGTTATGGGACAGAATTAAAGAATGTGGCCAGCCAGGCATTATTTGAAGATCGTCGTTTCTGCATGATGCGAAAGGGACATCCGCTGATCAAGGATGGAAAAACCATTAGCCTTGAAGACTTCGCGGCAACCCCACAGGTCATGCTTAGCATAACTGGGCAAGGTGGCACGGATATTGATGATGTTCTGAAAGAACATGGTTTAACGAGGAAAATTGCTCTCAGAGTTACCCATTTTATGACCATTAGCGCGGTACTAGCATCAACGGATCTAATCATTACCGTACCAGAATTACTGGCCAAACAGGTGATGACATCTGATCTTGAACTAGTGTCACCACCAAAGGAGCTCCAAATCCCTCCATTTACAATTTCCCAGATATGGCATGAGCGGTTTACCAAGGACGCAGAACACCAATGGCTGCGTCGGTTGATCAAGTCAGCCTGCCGGGAGCTGGGGTCTTAGTGAACTGTCATCAACAATGCCGACTGCTTTAGGTCTATTGTCGCCTCAATGGAGTGTCAGTTCTCTTGCCAAATGCCGGCTTACTAGACTTCGCAGGAGTTGGATCTGTTGTACTGGTGCGACCTTTACGCGACGGAGTTTGGTTGTCATCTTTGTCAAAGTAACCGGTTCTACCGGAACTTCTGGAACCACCAGATTCACCGAAGATACCATTACTGCTGGCAAACATTGATCCGTTATCAGGAGAACCGTAATCGTTATCTCCATGGTCACCTGAAATAAAGCCCAGAACAATAAACGAGATTAACGGTCCAATGACTGGTATGAACCATATGAGTTGCAACCATCCACTTTTATCCAAATCATGAAACCGCTTGGCATTAGCTGCAAAATTTATCCACCACAACGGAATGCTCAAAATCAGTATTACCAAGTTGATGGAATCTGAATTTTCAATTACATCGGGAGCTTCTTCGCCATAAGTCGATATCAGGAAAACTGAAAAACTCACAGCTACCGAAAAATATAAGACAATAACTAAAATCCACCATTCCAACCGGCCTATACGGCCGTGAAAGCTAAAAATATTCATAATAATTTCCAAAATATAAATTGTATAAAAAAGTAAAAATATAAAAATATGTATTGATACTAATATGGAATTATTATCGAAACATTACTTGTTCTGTGATTGGGTGAGTGACTCAGCATTTTGTTAGGGGAGGGCGTGGTCAGGGCTTTCCTCATCCAGATTGGATGTGCCCACAATCTTTATGGTCGTTTAGTGTATCTATAAATATGCTATTTAGATAAAAATGGATATGTATTGATATCCCATTAGTGTGAAACAGAAAGCACATGCCTTTTATATTCGCAAGATCAATGACGCTTCGCATACTTTGAGCAACCTTGCACTTCCGCAAGGAGGATGGCCTGCGACAATGCGCAAAGCGCTAGGTATGTCTGGTCCGCAATTGACAAAGAGGGCTGGGGTAACAAAACATGTATCGGACTCTCAGATCACGAGTTTGTGCTACTCGATCTCACTGACTGCTTCATGACGTTTTAT
>CAWUJF010000291.1:0-4857 GCA_963922405.1 uncultured Hyphomicrobiales bacterium
ATCCAGCAGGGATGCCAAGATAACCTACAAAAAATGGTTTGTTTTCTGTGCTCAAGGTAAGCTCCTAACTTATTGGGACGGGCTCTACGAAGGTTCCGGGTGGGTTTGCCTCAGGATCAACAAGCACCGCATCTCCCTCCAGACGGAGATTGTATGTGGGGACCATTTCAGTGAACGGAGCTGGAGACCTGCCATCCGTCACATTGTACTGGAAACCATGCCAGGGGCAGGTGACCAAACAATCAATGACCTTTCCTTCTCCTAAAGGACCGTTTTGATGGGCACATGCATTGGAAATCGCCGAGAGTTTCCCCTCCTGCAGATAGACAGCAACACGCTCACCATTGGCCAGTTTTGCAATCTTCGCATATCCGTCGGTCATGTCTGAAACATTGCAGACTGGCACCCATTTGTCGGCATTCGCGTCAGTGACCACATCTCCAGTCTTTCTCTCTTTAAGGGCAGCGAGTACGTGAAGAACGGCTACGATCAGGCCGCTGATGACAAATGCGATTGTGAAACGATTGTCCTGCTGATCCTGCAAGATGCCCAAGCTCACATGGGCTACCACGGAAATATAGGCTGCATAGACGAGGTAGTGGATCCCTTTCCAGATGCGAGGTGTAAGAAATTTGAGCCAGAAATCATGGCTCGTCGCTGCCAAGATGAGCAGGCAAATCAGCGAGAAGATGCCGAAAACTTCAAACGGGAAGCCAGACAGTTGGCCAATACTGGTATTTGCGAACAACAAGGCTTCGTACTTGTTCGTGCGCGAAAACGCGAAGTACCAGTTAATGATGTAAAACGCATGGGTCGTGGCGACGGCTGCCGTGATAACACCGAAATGCCTGCGGTTGTAGAGCAGGGGTAGGAACCTCTCATCCAGGCGTGCCAGGGGGCCAATGCATAAAATGACTGTCAGCATAAAAAATGCACAGGAACCAAAGGCTCGAGCGTTATGAACTTGCGCATTTATCCGACCCTCATTTGCCATGATGTCAGGTGTAAGTTCGATAAAAATCCAGAGATAGGCAAACACGCTTGCCAGCATGACAAAGTTGTATTTCCACTTATTGGGATTCCACTGAACAGGGATATATTTGACGCTCATTGGCTTTGTTCCTGTTGTGTGGAAATTCTCTCCGGTTTAAAGTCGGCGGGCCATTCCTGGCGTACCGCAAATCCGGTCAACATGATCACCGGAATGGAAACGGCAAAGATGATTGATACCCAAAAGTGCGCTTCACGCGGTGGTTTATGTCGTTTAGGCCACTGATCGCGTCCCGTCTCCAAAACAAACCAGCGCCATAAAATTATAGGCCAGATCAGCAGAAAAGCAGGGATCAGAATGGGGCGAAATACATAAGCGCCCCGTGCGTCTTCATCGATGCGGTCAATGCCAAATGTGAGAAAAACAGCTGCAACGGCAGCGCCGATATACATCCAGATTTTGACTGCCATGAAGATTATTTCCGCAACAATCATCCGATCCCACCAAAGTTTACGCCAGAGATTTCACTCATTTCCTTTTGCCATGTTGTCAGGTCTTCGTGACAAAATTTCGAAAGGTGATCATGCCCGCAAGCACGCGCCATAACCTGCATCAATTCAACAGAAGCCTCGAAGAAGTTTGTAAGCTGCCGAGCCGACTTCTCCACCACCAGGCGAGATACCAGATGTGGTTTTTGGGTCGCGATGCCGACAGGACAATTGTTAGTGCTGCAAGCCCTCATCGCGATGCATCCAATGGCCTGCATCGCGGAATTGGATAGTGCAATTGCATCTGCTCCCATGGCCATGGCCTTGATAAAGTCTGCAGGTTTGCGCAGTCCTCCGGTTATGACCAGAGTTACGTTTTTATCTGCCTGATCAAGATGCTTACGAGCTCGCGCCAATGCCGGAATTGTGGGGACTGAGATATTGTCCCGGAAAATCACCGGTGCAGCGCCCGTTCCGCCACCACGACCATCCAGGATTATGTAGTCCACTCCAACTTCCAATGCGGCATCAATGTCTTTCTCGACATGTTGTGCTGACAGTTTGTAACCGATTGGAATGCCGCCAGTGCGGTCACGAACTTCATCTGCAAAATCCTTGATTTGGGAAACACTGTCCCATTCAGGGAAGCGAGATGGCGATATGGCATCTTCGCCTTCATTCAAGCCCCGCACATCAGCGATTTTTCCCTTTACCTTTGCACCGGGCAAATGGCCTCCTGTGCCGGTTTTCGCACCTTGACCACCTTTGAAATGAAAGGCCTGCACATTATCGAGCTTGTCCCAGCTAAAACCGAACCGCGCTGACGCCAATTCATAGAAGTAGCGCGAATTGGCGGCTTGTTCTTCAGGAAGCATGCCACCTTCCCCGGAGCAAATTCCGGTCCCTGCCAGTTCTGCACCTCTGGCCAAAGCGACTTTTGCCGGTTCTGATAATGCACCATAGCTCATGTCAGACACAAAAAGCGGGATGTCCAGTTTCAATGGTTTCTGGGCGTTTGGTCCAATGATTACTTCGGTGCCCACCTCTGCATCATCAAGCAAAGGCGGTTTATGGAGTTGTGCTGTTAGAATTTGGATGTGGTCCCAATCAGGCAGCTGGTTGCGTGGTACACCCATGGAATCCACTACACCGTGATGTCCGGTTTTCGAGAGGCCTTCCTTGGCATACCTCTGGATCAGCCCATTGTATGGCTCCTCTTCCGTGCCATGGCTTGTGTCTGCATATTGGCCCAAATACTCATCACGATTGAAGGGCTGCGGGTTTTTTAATGCCCATGCTGCAATTTCTTCTTCGTCGACATAAAGCTCACCATCTTCTGCCCAGGAATTGAATTTGGGAAGAACTTCGCTGTTGTTATATTCCGAAACGCCTGAATCGACGCGATAGTCCCAGTAATGTAGCCCACAAATCAGGTTATTGCCGCTGACAAATCCATCTGACATCAGTGCGCCACGGTGAAGGCAGCGTCCATAGAAAACGGAAATCTCTTCGTCAAATCGAACAATTACCAGATCAACATCTGCAACAAGCGCGTGTTCCGGTTGCCGGTCTTTCAGGTCAACGAGCTTGAAGATGGGGACTTTTTTCATTTCGGGGGTTCCTCTTTTTGTAAATTAACTGGATTCTACGAAGTAAGTCACTGTAAATTTGCGTTATTCTTTAAATTGTGATCCATACCATCTGGCTCCGGGTTGAGCGGTGAGACCGTGTAGAATGGCGCTTATCCAGACCGTGTTGATGGCGATGTGAAGTATTGCATCGCCAAATTGAGGGCCAATTTCATGAATGACTGCAAGGGCAAACAGCGCTGTTGCCAAGCCCCGCGGTCCGAACCATCCGAAAAACAATCTGGTGTAGTTGGAAGCATCAGTGCCTATGAGTGATAGCCATATGGCGAGTGGTCTTACGATGAACAGGCTCACTAGTATTAATGCAAGCATTGCTGAATCCAGATGGGCGATTGCTTCTGGAACGAGGAGCAGACCGATCAACAGAAAAGCACCCCAAGTCAGGCCCTGGCCTTCGCTTTCAGTGAACTCGAATATGAACTTGCACTTGTCTTGAACTATGTGTCCGAAGCAAAGACCTGCGACGAAACATGATATGAAACCATTCCCTCCGATAAGTGTTGCAAACAAATAGGATGCGGAAGCCAAAGCCAAGGCACCTACACCCTCATAAATGTCTGATGTGTAATCTCTCTTTTTGGCCCACAGTAATATATAGCCTCCGATTGTTCCGCATATTATGCCGGCAATTGGGCCGAGGATAAGTTGTTTGGCTCCGAACAGTAACCAGTTGGTTTCTCCCTGATGCATCTGGTTGGCCAGCAGGCTCGCAAATAGCAGTATGGCAGGCAAAGCGAGACCATCATTCAAGCCACTTTCCACCGTGAGCGCGCGTCTTTCGCGTTCTGGAATTGCTTCATTGGTGACGACGGCCTGACCAAGGGCAGCGTCAGTTGGTGCCAGGATTGCAGCAACAAGGGCAACCGCAGCCAGGGGCCATGTGGGCAGGAAGATCCATGCTGAAATTGTACCCAGTATTAATCCGAGTGGTAGGCCAATCAGAAGCATTCTTGCTGGCCAGACAAATCGTTTTCTAAGCGCAGTTACATTCGTTTGTGCTGCATCGAGAAACAAAAGAATAATAAGCGCAATTTCTGCAACAAGATGCAGGGTCTCTTCCATTTGATCTGCAGATAACAGTTCCAGGTTTGCTAACAAATACCCGAAACCCAGAAAGATCATCGGGGCAGTCACAACGGTTTTGGACAGCCGTTTGGCAACCATCGAAAACATCGCAGTGAAGAAGGTGATTGTCAGCAATCCTGCTGTCATTTAGGTGCCCTGTGTTTGTGCCGAGTTACAAATAGGATGTTCGGGAGAAGAAAATGATTACGGCATTTATGAGAGTGTTTTAATGATCGATTGATGTGATGAATTGTTCGATCGGATTTAAAAACAATTAGTTGTGTAGGGCAAATAACATTTCCATGCCGGGTCGTGATGACACAACCCGGATCTTTCATTCAGATGGAAGAATTCTACCAGAGATTAAACATGCATCGGTAGAACGCGTGCGCAATCAGGTATTGAGATGATCTACCACGTCCAGATGTTGTGCAAGTTCCTTCACATGTCCCATCCAGCTCTCAACAATGGAGAGATCGGAGGGTGCTGGAAATACTCCAGATGGAAGCTTTCGATCCAACACAGCTTCAACAGCCAGGGATACGGGGATTGAGACCAAACGGGCCATTGCGTTTCCACGGTCATCACCCCAAGCGTCCATGACGTAGGTTTTGTGATAATTTGCCTGTCCGTCTTTTTCAGCTTTCAATTCCACAAACATTAC
>CAWUJF010000292.1:0-4839 GCA_963922405.1 uncultured Hyphomicrobiales bacterium
CGCAGCTTCCGGATTATTTATTTTTGTTTTGTCCATTTGCAGCATGATTGCCACCGGCGTTCTTGAAATTGGCGATGACTCTGTGTTGCTGGATACCTCAAACGCTGCATTTTGGCTAATTTGCTTTGCTGCTGTCTTTGCTTACTATTTCTTTGCGACTTTCTTTCATTCAGCACTTATCGCTTCTGCCTTAAAGAGGCTCAATGGCGAAAATCCGACCTTTCAGTATGGACTTCTAAAAGTCGCGGAGCGATGGCCGCATATTGTTGCCTGGTCCATAGTGTCAGTCTTTTTTGCAGTTTTCCGAGCTATTGTATTGAGAATATTCAATTCAAAATACGCGAGAGGATGGGCGGAAGAACTGATTGACGGTGGGTGGAATATTCTGACTGCCTTTGTCATTCCAGTTATTGTTGTCGAAGGAAAAGGTATTCCTTCAGCTCTGAAACGTTCTCTTGGATTGCTTAAGAAAAAATGGATTGAACTTGCTACTCTGGAGTTTGGTTTTTTCTGGCTTTCATCTTTTTGTTTTATTCCGGTAGGGTTATTAGCCGTTGTTGCCAACAGCTTGCAAAATGATATGCCAGTTTTAGCATTGATTATATGGACTGCTGCCGGACTTGCTGGCTTGTTATTGAGTATCACTTTTTCAACGCTGAGAGGTGTTTCCAAGGCTGTAATCTACAGTTTTGCAGCTGATAACAAGGTGCCAGCTACATTTGAAAACCAAATATTCGGAAATGCGAAGCTTGCTTAGTTACCGTCAAAAAACACTACATGAAAGAGTGTTGAAACACCCGTTTCGGCTTGAACTGACCTTTTTCAATTGCTCCGATGGCAACCAGTTCGTTTCCACTAACCGCAATTGCTTCATTTGCATGAGCGATGGCATCATTACCACGCAGAACAATTGAATTTCCAAGTCTAAGCCGTGACGCTTGCTCGCGGTTCACTTTGACATCGCGAATATCCTCAAATGCGGAACCGGTCGTGTACAACTCACGATCCAGGGCTTCCAGGTTGCCTTCGAGGTTTTGCAATATCTCCAGAGGCACAAGATCCTCCTCTTCAAATGGGCCAACTGCAGTGCGTCGTAGATCGCTAATATGTCCAAAACAACCAAGATCTCGACCCATATCTCGCGCCAATGCACGCACATAAGTGCCTTTCCCGCAAACCACTTTGAATGTGGCTGATTGTTCATCAGCATCCAATAGGTCCAGTGATTCAATTTCCACTTTTCTGGGCTGTATCTCAACAGTTTCTCCGTCGCGCGCCTTTTTATAAGCCCTTTCACCGTCGATTTTGATCGCGGAAAATTGCGGCGGTATTTGCTCGATTGTTCCGATGTAGTTGGGAAGCAAACCAACAATGTCTTCTTGTGATGGGCGCTTGTCGCTGGAATTGGTAACTTCACCTTCGAGATCATCGGTATTGGTTTCTGCACCCCAGCTTACTGTAAATCGATATGTTTTCTGACCATCCATGATATAAGGAACAGTCCGCGTGGCCTCACCCAGTGCCAGTGGAAGTGCTCCCGATGCAAGTGGATCAAGCGTGCCTGCGTGTCCGGCTTTTGCCGCCTGATAGAGCCATTGGATTTTGCTTACGCACGGGTTGAGCCCATTCCAACCGGTTTATCAAGAACGATCCAGCCGGAAATAGGCCGTCCTTTTTTCTTTCGTTGACGGCTCATTTTTCGTCCTCTCCCAGATCTCGCTTTACTGCATCTGATTGAAGAAGCGCATCGATTTTGGAGTAATTGTTGAAGCTGGTGTCTTCCCGAAACCTGAATTCAGGCATGTATTTCATCTGGTTAAGGTATGGAGACAACCGACCCCGGATGAATTTCGCATTTGTTGCGAGCGCTTTGATGATAGGCTTTGCATCTCCTCCACCAAGCGGAGAAACATAAGCCGTAGCGATTTTCAAGTCAGGTGACATGGACACTTCTGATATCGAAATAACGGTACGGTTCAAGACATCATCCTGCACTTCACCTCGTTGTAGTAGCTGAGTGAGCGCATGGCGGACCATTTCTCCAACACGTAGTTGGCGTTGGGATGGCCCCTTGGCTGAAAACTTAGACATGATGATTTACCTTCGCATCAATACGGAGTTGGACCGAATTGATGTCAACTAATCAAAACAGGTTGCGACTATAGTGAACGTGCCACTTCTTCAACGCGGAAACACTCGATCACATCACCTTGTCGGATATCCTGGTAATTCTCAAAGGCCATGCCGCATTCCTGTCCGCCAGGAACTTCTGCGACCTCATCTTTGAAGCGTTTAAGGGTAGAAAGCATGCCCTCGTGTATAACAACGTTATCGCGGAGCAAGCGTACGCCGGAACCACGTTCCACCTTACCTTCTGTAACACGACAACCGGCAACTTTACCGACCTTGGACACATTAAAGACTTCCAGGATTTCGGCGTAACCGAGGAATGTCTCGCGACGTTCTGGTGCCAGCAATCCTGACATAACCGCTTTCATGTCATCTACCAGATCGTAGATGATTGAGTAGTAGCGGATTTCGATGCCTTCAGCATCCGCAGCATCACGGGCTTGTTTATTGGCACGCACATTGAACGCTAGAATTGGTGCGTTGGAAGCAGCAGCAAGTGCCACATCAGATTCGGTAATTGCACCCACACCAGAATGCACAATCTTTGCTTCCACTTCGTCCGTATTCAATTTCATAAGCGATTGAGTGATCGCTTCTGAAGATCCTTGCACGTCGGCTTTAATTACGATCGCTGCTTCACGAATTTCGTTGGTATTGAGCTGTGACATCATCTGTTCCAGCGAACCACGAGACCCTGCAGCGCGCGCTACCGCCTTTTCGCGTGACAATCTCTGACGATACTCAGAAATCTCACGAGCACGGGCTTCATTTTCCACAACACCGATACGATCACCGGCCGAAGGTGTGCCATTCAGACCAAGGATTTCCACCGGCATGGATGGCGGTGCATCAGATACCTGCCTCCCGTGATCATCCACCAAGGCACGAACTTTACCCCATTCATCACCGGCAATAATAATGTCGCCTGTATTCAGGGTTCCCCGGTTGATCAGAACAGTAGCCACAGGACCTCGTCCCTTGTCCAGCTTTGCCTCGATCACAACGCCTTCACCCGGTCTGTTTGGATTAGCTTTCAAATCCAGTAGTTCAGCTTGAAGTGTTATCGCTTCCAGCAGTTTATCCAGGTTCAAACCTTTAAGCGCAGAAACTTCAACGGCAAGTGTCTCACCACCCATATCTTCTACAAACACTTCATGTTGCAGAAGTTCGGTTTTCACCTTATTGGCGTCCGCTTCCGGCTTATCCATTTTGTTGATTGCCACGATAATTGGCACTTCAGCCGCTTTGGCATGATTAATGGATTCAATAGTTTGCGGCATAACGCTGTCGTCAGCAGCAACCACAAGGATTGCGATATCAGTGATTTGAGCACCACGAGCACGCATTGAAGTAAAAGCTTCGTGGCCTGGCGTGTCGATGAAAGAGATCAACTGACCATCGTGCTCCACCTGATAGGCACCAATGTGCTGTGTAATGCCACCGGCTTCTCCGGCAACCACATTTGCGTTTCTCAGCGCATCCAACAGTGAGGTCTTACCATGGTCCACATGTCCCATGATTGTTACAACTGGTGGACGCGGTGCCAAATCTGCATCATTATCTGGAGCATCAAAGATACCCTCTTCAATATCAGCATCAGAAACACGTCTTACGGTGTGGCCAAATTCTTCTGCGATCAATTCAGCCGTGTCAGCATCAATAATGTCACCAGGCTTCATCATCTGGCCCTGTTGCATCATATACTTTATCACATCAACGGATCGCTCAGACATCCGACTGGCGAGTTCCTGAATAGTAATCGTCTCCGGCAGCTGCACTTCCCGTGATACTTTTTCGCGTGGTCCGGTATTTTGTTGCTGAGCTGCGCGTTTAGCTTTTTCTTGCCGGCGCTTCAGAGCAGCCAGAGATGGACCGCGGGAACCGCTATCCTCATCAAGTGCATTTGTAAGCGTAAGCTTTGTTTTGCGGCGGTCGTCTCCACCTTTAGTCCTGGTTGGCTTGGAAGGCTCATCAGGTTTCTTACGCTCGAAAGGCTTGAGTTCTTTTGGTTTGGTCTCTTCGCGCGCTTTCGGTTTTGTAACGGCAGTCTTGTCATCTGAAGCAGCCGCTGCAGCTGCAGCCGAAGCATCTGCTGCACGTTTGCGTTCTTCTTCTTCCCGTTCCGCGGCAAGTCGAGCTTCCTCTTCTTCCTTAAGCCGGGCTTCTTCTTCCTGACGTTTCAGACGTTCTTCGTCTTCCGCCTTGCGACGCGCTTCGTCTGCTTCAGCCTTCTTCTTGTCTTCAAGCTCCCTGGCCTTAGCTTCTTCCAATGCACGGGTTCGGGCTTCAAGCTCGCTCTTTGAAAGACCTGAAGGAGCACTTACCTCTTTTTGTTCCGCGGCCGGTGCTTTTTCCTGCGGTTTAGGTTTTTCTGGCGTTGCAGCTTTTTTAGCAGCAGGCGCAGCAGGAGGCGTATCGCCTGGACGAGTAATCCGGCGTTTACGTGTTTCAACGACGACAGACTTTGATCTGCCGTGTGAGAAACTCTGTTTGACAGTGCCTTGCGATAGCCCAGTGCCGCGCAGGGTTAGTGTCTTCTTTTTGTCCGGGCCAGTCTTGCTGTCGCCTTCGTTTTCGCTCATGCTTTACCTTACAACCTTGTCAGTTTCCGCTTTTTGGACCCTAAACCAATTAAAATCCAGTCTTTATTGCGTCTAACTAATTTTAATTTTCGTTATATCCAATCCGTTTTTGGATCAATTCTTCTAA
>CAWUJF010000293.1:0-4832 GCA_963922405.1 uncultured Hyphomicrobiales bacterium
GCCAAACAAACGATTTGGCCTTTGGCGGTAATTGGAGCTGCGATGTGATGCAGTTTAATCCGGTCACTACTCCAATCGAATTTGTAATCTTCATCACCGATCAGAAAATCAAATTCAGATAATCCAGAGCGGCTCGCCAGTTCCATTGTTTTCATGAGCAGGTGAGTTCCCACAGAAAACTTTGAAGGCAGGTTCGGACAATAGGCAGAGACCAGATAGTAAAACTTGTTTTCGTCTACAAAGGCCAACATGCCTGCAACCAACTGGCCATCTTTGAAAATTCCAAAGAGACGAAGCGAAGTGTCACCGTTGTCTGCGACAGAACTTTCTAAAACTTTTCTCAGGTTGCTTGGAGTGTGTTCCGAGCCGAATGGATTCCTCTGGCCAATTTTTTCCAGATGATCTGATTTCCATGCAAGAATTTTTTCTGTCAGGCTTTCACGCTCAAGATTGTTCCGAACCTGACGGAATACGATTTTGCCATCTTTTTTGAGCGCGTTGAGTTTGCTTCTAAGTCTCTGCCTTGATTTTTTTGATCTTCTGTCAGCAAGTAGAGATTTCCAGTCTCTCTGCAACTCCAATTTGTGAGAGTCATATTCAGCGGTCCAAAAATGACCGTTATCAAAATGAAATAGGAAATCGTTCTGAAAATCGGGGTTGCGTGTTAGATAAAACATATTTGCAGCTGGGAAATTCGCCCTGATTAGTGCAATTACCCGATCGAAATTTTCTCTACTAAGGAAGTGTGCATGTCCGTTTCGCACAACCGGGCCATTGTAGTCGGATAATTCAGAGCCCAGCCATTTAACAGATTCTCCAAGCAGATTTTTCTCTTTGACGAGTGGCAATACAAAGATGAGTTTTGAACCCATATATCCAGAGATGAAAAATGGTTTGCTGGTAAGATCTGTTTTCCCATTTGAGTCCAGATTTGTACATTCAAACAGGGATCTTACCCAATTGTATTTCTGGAATGGTGATACGGATGAATTTTTTTCCAAGTCGATCCAGTCATGTGCCAAATCAGCCAAAGTGAAATGGATCTGGAAATTCACTTGATTGAAGACGTTGGAGACATTCTGAAAGTCAGGCTTTGTGACTTCTAAGTATGACTCTTCCAATAAACTCCGGTTTGCCGCAAATCCTAGCATTTAAAGTCCCTATTCCTTAAACCCGCTGGACGAAATTGATCATTCCTTGATCATGTTCAAGTATTGCTGCAATTAACGTGCCAGCATGTGTTCTCTACCGAGTTATTGTAATTTCCGAATAAAATTAGGGGCTTAGAGCTGACTATTAACCTAAGGAAGTCTGCTATTTTGCTGATTTAGCGAGTTTGGCACAGGGAAACGTTGTTATAGATCCAGACACTAAACCGTTTTGATACACTTTTGGCTTTTCGATCCAATAAGCTAGAGCTCATCGGGGTGTGTCTTTACTAAATATTCTGTTTTTTCAGTTAGATGGAATCTATGTCCAAGTCTGAGCAAAACATTAAAAAGACTGACCAATTAGGGTTTCGGCTCTCAGTTTATCTGGGAACCATAATCTTCTGCGCAGTTGTTGTTGCATCGGGCTTGTTATCCTGGTTTGGCTTTGAACGGGAACTTGAGCAACAAAAGCAGTTGTTCAAAGGCACTGCAAAAGTGTTTTCAGCTTCGATTGCCACTCCGCTTTCTAATAATGATGTGCGGTCAGTTCAAAGAAGTTTGACCGGTATCGGAAAGTTCGAGAACTTCATGTTTGCCAAAGTGGTTATGGAGGATGGAAATACATTTGCCGAAATGGGTTATGAAGTAACCTTGAGTAGCGATCAGAAGCAATCCGACAGTGCGCTTTCGATATTCCAGGACAGAATTTGGGTTGAAGATGATATCATCAAAGCTGGCTCAAGACTCGGTTCGCTTCAAATGCTTGTTGATGTTTCTGATATCCGGGATGCATTTCTCAGAAACATTTTCTTCAACTTATTACTCGCTATTATATCGGCTGTGATTGCTATTGTCATTGCACGGGGCGTTGTGGCGAAGGTCACCAAGCCGGTAAAACTGTTGTCTGGCCTTATGTCAGAGCTTGGTGAAAGTGCCAACTATTCACAGAGAGCTGATGAAAGCTACAAAGGTGAAATTGGCCTGTTGTCAAAGTCATTCAATCAAATGCTTTCTGATATTCAGACCAGGGACAAGGCACTACTAGATTACCAAAATACACTCGAATTGAAGGTGGAAGACAGAACAAGAGAGTTGCTGATAGCAAAGGATGCGGCTGAACATGCCAATGCCGCTAAATCAGAATTCCTTGCCACCATGAGCCATGAGATCAGGACGCCAATGAATGGAATGTTGCTGATGTCGGAACTTATGGCGACAGCAGAACTTACACCTAAGTATCAGCGTTATGCAGATGTGATTATGAAATCCGGTAAAAGTCTGCTGGCGATTATCAATGACATTCTTGATTTTTCAAAGATTCAGTCAGGCAAACTGGAGATAGAAAAGATTGAGGTGGACGTTCAAAGGCTCGTTGAAGATGTAATGAGTCTGTTTTGGCAAAAGGCCAATGAAAAGGATCTGGACCTATCCTGTATGGTTTCTCCAATGGTGCCCAGAACAATCACCGCTGATCCCACAAGACTGAATCAAATTTTGGGGAATCTGATCAACAATGCTCTCAAATTTACTGAAACAGGTTCTGTAACAATCAGTATTCAGCATGTTTCTACCGAGGCCTCATCACATAGTATCGCGTTTTCCGTGGTGGATACGGGCATCGGAATCCGCGAGGAAAATATCGAAAAAGTATTTGAAAGCTTCAGTCAGGCGGATCAAACGACGACCCGTAAATTCGGTGGCACCGGGCTTGGGCTTCCAATCTGCAAGCGCCTTGTTGAAGCAATGGATGGTGAAATAGTTGTTCGTAGTGAGTTCGGCGTGGGATCAACCTTTGAATTCAAACTCCCACTTGAGCAGGATATCCCGGTTGATGAACCACGGCACGACAACCTTTCAGCGATTGTAATCAATCCATATTCTCAAATGAACACAGTATTGATCGATTCTCTTGTTCAAGCCGGTGTAAATGTCACGCATCAAGAAGAAGCAAGCGGACCGATTGAGGCTGCGTCTCACTTTGATATGATTTTCGCTACAGGTGATGTGATACGGAACATGAACCCCGAACTCCTTCCTTCCGCAGGTGTGGCAATTACCAAGCTTGGTGAGGCTAATATTGATGATCTGATTAAAAACAATCGTGTGCATGAGATTCTTGAAATGCCTGTTTCCACTTTTGCAATTCAGGACATTATTAAACGAGTGGCAGACGGAGAAGTTTTCGGAAAACAGCTGCTTGCTTCTACAAGTCAAAATACTATTTCTTTACGATCCTATGAAGGCGCAGCTGTGCTAGTGGCTGATGATAGCGCAGTCAACAGAGAGGTTGTCATCCAGGCCCTTTCTCGCTTTGCTATTACTCCGATTGTGGTTGAAGACGGTCTTAAAGCAATTGAGCAATTCAAAACAAAAACGTTTGATCTCGTGCTGATGGATTGCAGCATGCCAGAGATGGATGGTTTTGAAGTCACTGCCAGGCTGAGAGCGATAGAACTCGAAAGGAATGCTTCGCGCACACCGATCGTCGCACTTACAGCGCATATACTTGAACAAATTTCCACTAAAGCCGAAGAATCAGGAATGGACGATATAGTTGTGAAACCATTCACTATTCAGTCTATCGGTGATTGCCTTATGCGCTGGCTTGATTCAGACAAAGAACTGACTGTTCAAACTGAAAACGCAGTTGCTTCCAATGACACTCAAACGGACAGTGCCAACTCTTTGTTTGATGAGAGTTTGCTGGAGAATCTGAAAGAAATCAGTGGCGATTTATTTGAGACAACCATTGTCCAATTGCATCGACTTTATGTTGAAAACAGTCCAGCAGTTTTGGAAGCTTTGCATGAAGGTGTCGTTTCGGAAGATTTGGACACGATTTCCCGGTCTGCACATTCACTTAAGTCCATGAGCATGAATATTGGCGCTGCTGTACTCGGCAAAGAATGCGCTGAAATAGAACAACTTGCGCTTTCCGGCTCAATAGATGCTGAAACCTTTAGGCAAGGTTACGAAGCAATAAATGAGTTACATGAGGCTATTATGTCAGCCTTGAACGATAATTTGAATCAACCGGGTGCAGAAGCGTCTGAGGTAATGGCACAATGACGCACCTAATTGCTTGTTTTAAAAATATTAACCTGAATGTGTGATCATTACACATTGTCTCCCAAGAGGTTTTGATGGGCATGTACAATACTATTCTACTGGTCGACGATGACCCTACACAGATTGCAATCCTCTCGGCATATTTTTCCGGGCAACAATTAGCATGCACGATCAGGAGTGCAACTGATCCTGCAGTCGCGCTCGAAATCCTGAAAGTGGAATTTGAGAATATCGATCTGATTGTTAGTGATCTTCAAATGCCAAACATGGATGGTATTGAGTTCCTGCGCCATTTAAAGAACATGGCTTATGAAAACAAGCTTGCGATCTTGTCTGGTGTCGGCAGCGGGATATTGGAGCATGCCGGGCGTCTGGCAAAAATGCACAATCTTCAGCTAATCGGTAACCTAGCCAAACCGTTGAACAAAACATCCATGGATACGGTCTTCCTTGCGCATAAAGACACTGCATCTGAAGTGGCTGATGATTTTCAGGAAGTGGTCATTACTCAATCTGACTTTTCCTTTGCTCTACAAAGCGGTGAAATCAAACCTTACTATCAGCCAAAGGTTGATGTGGTGACAGGAAAAATCAAAGGTGCTGAATCTCTTG
>CAWUJF010000294.1:0-4815 GCA_963922405.1 uncultured Hyphomicrobiales bacterium
ACAGGTGCACGGTCGCGCGACTACTTGCTCGATCGGTTTGCGATCTTTGCCGTGTGCCCCTCAGACGTGGAATAGAGAACCAGTATTTGCATTTGCTTTCTCCATAGAATCGTTACTTTCCATGAAGCCTAACAAGAATACTTCAGGCTCTTTCTGATCTGGATCAATTTGTCGGACAAAAGGACATTCATATCACTTGCATCCCGGCAAGAACAAACAGCGCCCCCATCAGGATCGTAAAGACTGAAAAGAAACCGATGAGCTTCGACGAACCCACCATAAAGGCGAAAGTGTTCAGGAACCACTTCCTGAATGCGAGCATCAGCAGCCCTTCAAGAAACGCAATCCAGCCAAAAACGGATATGATCGTTGCAAGCACCCCATTCCATTCATTGTGAAAAGAGATCACCAGCGCTCCGGCGACGAATGCCAGCAGACCCATGGTGAACCCAATCGCCTGATTTTCTTTCATACTTTCGAACATTGCCGGAATGGATTCACGGTCCAGTAACATCCCCAAACCGGCGGCCAGAAAGTAGAGACCGAAAAAGATGCTCAGACTTTCCGTAAGGGACAGATTTTCAAACATGAAGATACTCCCGGTTAAACTGCAATTCGTTCAACATAAATACAAAATCAAAACTGAATTTGACCGGGATCAATCAGTACAATCTCTTGTCGGGTAACTTGCTGTATCAGATCAAACAGGAGATTATGATATGGCATACAAGTCATTGAAAAAAATAAAGAATATTATGATGGGTGCCTTAGTCACAGCAATGGCAGTCGCATTCTTGCCCGCCGGTGCAGGCTATTCGCAAACAGTTGTCATTCCTGATTGTCCTTCCGTTGACGATTTGCCGAAAAAGGGAATTATGGACAAGCCGGAAGGTAAGAAAAAACAACCCAATGCTCAGGGGGAAGTTAAGCCTGAGAAACAAAAGAATTCCTGATCGGGAAGGCCACAAAACCAACGCCAAGCAGCAATTTCCCGGCAGTCTGACTGATTGCCGGGAAATTAGTTTAGTGGCCTATAAAAGTTTATGTGTCGTTTTCTGCCAACTTTCGCAAGAGCGCTGGATCAGAGACTTCGAAACAGTGTGTGCTCAGCAATTCGATCACACCGAGTTTTCTGAGTTTGGTGAGATTACGGCTCACGGTTTCAATGGTCACTCCAAGAAAATCAGCAATTTCAGAGCGTTTCATTGGTAGTTCAAACACAATGGCACCATCCTCGCGCCTCACTTGCCGGGACATAATAGCCACCAGGAACGATGCAAGTTTTTCCATTGCTGTCTTACGGCCCAACATCAGAAAGTGATCCTGCATGCCATTGATCTCTGCAGCTGCATTCCGCAACAAGCGCGCGCAAAACTGAGGGTCCTGATCAAGATCCGTCATAAATGCATTTTTCCGATAGATACGGGCCCGAACCTTGGAAACTGCTTCGCAGTAACAATGATAGATGCTGTCATGGCTGAGACCAATCATCTCACCGGGATAGCAAAAGTTTATGATCTGGCGACGGCCGTCCATCAGGACCTTGGAGCTCTTAACTACCCCTTCGATCACCTCATATACAAATTCGGCCTCGTCACCTGCAAAAAACAGATTGGCACCCTCTTCGAAGGTGGCCTCCAGCGGGTTAGATTTCTCAAAAGAGTCATCCGCTACCAGAGGAAAGATGATTTCGCTTTCGACAGTTTGAACTGGTGAAGTTACGTACATTTTCTGCTCCCTTTTGCTAATTCATTTCAGGAGCATCAAGCCAGAGTCATGTATCTTCCCTATCCCGGAAATGTAATTGAATGTAACAATGTGTATCAGACGGTGGTACACTGGCATTGTAGTGTTTAAATCAGTGCTGTCAGAGGTAGTGTTGGTCTGGTAATGGGCGAAATTCAAAAAAATATCCTTGTGGTCGACGATGACCCGAAAATCCGGCGGTTGCTAAGAAACTGCTTTGAGCCGGAGGGTTTCGGTGTTTTCGAGGCCGAAAACAGCCGGGAAGTGGATATTTGCCTGCAGGATGACCGGATTGACCTGATTACACTCGATCTTAACCTTGGAGCGGAAAACGGACTGACCATCGCCGCATCAATCAAGGCAAAATCTCAGGTCCCTATCATTATTGTGACTGGCAAGGGTGACGTGATTGACCGTGTAGTTGGCCTGGAAATGGGAGCTGATGACTACATCTCAAAGCCGTTCCATATACGCGAGGTCATCGCGCGGGTGAGAAGTGTGCTCCGCAGAACTGAAGGGGCAGGGCAAACGTCAGTTACAGAACCCGGGCAGCAGGAGAGACACCGCGAAAACCGTTACTCATTCAACGACTGGACGGTTGATCTCGATACACTTGAGCTTAATTCACCATGCGGAAATCCTTGTGACCTGACCACAGCTGATTTCAAACTTCTGAAAATCCTGCTTGAAAATCCCAAGCGTGTTTTGTCTCGAGAACAGATTATGGACTATGTCAACGGGAATGAATGGACCCCTTACGACAGGACAATCGACAATCAGATCGCGCGGTTGCGTAAAAAGCTTGAGGAAGATCCTGGCAAACCTAACCTGATAAAGACTGTTCGCGGCATTGGCTATACATTCACGGCTGATGTGAAGAAGATCTAGGAGAGATCCTTCCGCCCTGATTTAAGAGTATTAGCCAGCATTCTGGATAAATCAGCCTGGCGGTATGGCTTTCGCAAAAGCTCTACATTCAACGAACCTAGCTTGCCATTCCCAAGTAAGTCTTCTGCATAACCGGAAGTCATTAGAACGGGTAAATCAGGGTAGTTCTTGATGACATACTGGACCAGGTCATAACCTGAGACAGAACCCGGCATCACCAGGTCAGTAAATACAAGATCAATCTCCTGATTATCTTCAAGAAGCTTTAGCGCCTCTTCACCATTGTTGGCAATTACAACGCGGTAATTGAGCGCTCCAATCCTTTGAACGGTAACGGCCTGCACTTTGGGGTCGTCTTCCACCAGCAATATCGTTTGGTTTTTTCCAAGGACAATTTCCTGATTGTCGACCGTCACAGAGGTTTTCGAGACCTCGTCTCCATCGTGTTTGGGCACGTAAATATTGATTGTGGAACCCAACCCCAATTCACTGTAAATCGTCGCGTGGCCACCGGATTGTTTTGCAAACCCGTAAACCATCGACAAACCAAGCCCCGTACCGCGACCCGTTTCTTTGGTCGTGAAGAAGGGTTCAAATGCATTTCTGCGTATCTCCTCAGTCATGCCATGGCCGGAGTCTGACACGGAGAGGCAGATGTATTCACCGGGCTTTAGACCAATTTCCGTTTCCACATACTTCGTATCGAATTTGACATTCTTGGTTTCTATAAGAAGTTTCCCACCCTCCGGCATGGCATCACGGGCATTGACCGCAAGGTTCAGGATCACACTTTCGATCTGTCCCGGGTCAATCAGCGCATCCCAAAGACCGGTATCGATTGAAGTTTCTATATCAATGTTTTCGCCAAGCGTACGTGCAAGCATGTTCCTGGTGGATTTGACCAGGGAGTTCAGATTGACCACTTCCGGTGTCAGGACGCTTCTTCTGGCAAATGCCAATAGCCTTTGTGTTAGACCGGCACCAAGATCGGCAGCCTCCTGTGCTTCAGACAGGAGGTCTTTCAGAAACTCGTCCTCAATTCGCATTTCCAGGAGTTCAAGGTTTCCGGTTATTACCGTCAGAAGGTTGTTGAAGTCATGGGCAATCCCGCCGGTCAGTTGTCCAATCGCTTCCATTCTCTGCGATCGATGCAGAGCGTCCTCCGTTTGCTTTCGCGTTGTCATGTCATGGAGAATGCCCGCATAATAGGTTTCTCCGTCAGCCTTGAATTCGCTTACCGAAAGATGCATTGGAAAAACAGAACCATCCTTCTTCAGTCCTTCGACTTCCCGGCCAATACCGATGATCTTTTTCTCTCCGGTCTTCTGATAATGTTTCAAGTAACCGTCATGCGCAGAGGCCCATGGATCAGGCATCAGGAAATTGACATTCCTGCCCAGAAACTCTTGTTTTTCATAGCCAAAAAGAACCGTCGCCGCTTGGTTTACTGATTCAATGATACCATTGCTGTTAATGGTGATAATCGCGTCAACGGCTGCTTCCAGCAATGCTTCAAGCATTTGAGCGTTTGAATTCTGATCCATTTTATCTTTTGATTCTGTGACACCTGCTAACGCAGACCATAATACAATATCAGGCTCATTGCATAGACGACCAGAACCAAAAATGAATCAATGCCGATGGGTCCGATTTTCGGTTTTCGCCGAACGATCAGACCAATCAAATAGATCGTGGTGACAAGCGCACCGCTTGCGATTGCCAGTTGTGTTGAAGAACCGGCCGAACCCAGTATCGGGCCGGAAAAGTGAAAGATATCCGCCGGGAAAATCAGGACCACCATGATCAGATTGCTGCCAAAGACATTGGATATGGCAAGTGTATAGGCGCCCATACGCACGGCTGTAATCGTGGTGCTCAGTTCCGGGAGTGAAGTGGCGGCGGCCAGAAATGTCACACCAAAAAAACCGGATCCCAAACCTGTTTGCTGTGACAGAACAATCGAAACATCGACGATCAGCACGCCCAATAACATGATCATGAGACAGGCAAACAGACTGGCCATCACCAATTGAATTGAGGAAAAGTCCGACATCATGATCTTTGTATTGGATCTGATATCCTCCGGTGAGCTGTCCGGCAGGTCCACAGGAACCCAATCCGTACCGGTGTCATACCAACTTAATAACCGGATTGAACCTGCATAAGAGGCCGCAACAATCA
>CAWUJF010000295.1:0-4804 GCA_963922405.1 uncultured Hyphomicrobiales bacterium
TATGGCGAACAGACGGTTCTATTTCTTCTTTGTGGAAATCTGGCCACATGAATTCTTCTATGTGGCTGGCATGCTGGTCATGGCCGGCATCGGGCTTTTTCTCGTTACCTCCATCTTTGGACGAGCGTGGTGTGGCTATACTTGTCCACAGACTGTCTGGGTCGATCTGTTTCTGGTGGTTGAACGTTTCATTGAAGGTGAACGCAATGCACGTATCAAATTAGATGCAGAACCATGGAGCCAGTCCAAGCTTCTGAAACGCTTTCTGAAACATGCTATCTGGTTATTGATCGCAGTTGCAACGGGTGGCGCCTGGATATTCTACTTTGCAGATGCCCCCACTCTACTCGTTGAGCTTTTCACCGGGCAAGCAGCCTTTGTAGCATACGCAACAGTCGCCACGTTGACTGCAACGACCTATATTTTCGGTGGCTTGATGCGGGAACAGGTCTGCACTTACATGTGTCCTTGGCCGCGTATTCAGGCAGCCATGCTGGACGAACATTCTCTCACAGTTACTTACAATGACTGGCGTGGGGAACCACGTTCTCGTCACGCAAAGAGGATGCGCAAAGAAGGTATTCAAACCGGTGATTGTGTGGATTGCAATGCATGTGTCGCCGTCTGCCCGATGGGGATTGATATCCGCGATGGTCAACAGCTTGAATGTATCACTTGCGCGTTGTGCATAGATGCCTGCGATGGCGTTATGGACAAGCTCGGGCTTGAGCGCGGTTTGATTTCCTATTCAACTCTAAAAGACTATGATGCGAACATGGCGCTTGCCCATGCGGGAAGCAGCATTTCAAGTCCGGCTATCAATCCTGATAATATCAGGGATAAAAAGGGTTCGCTCAGCGAGAAGCTTTCCAGTTTTAATTGGCGATACGTTTTCAGAATCCGGAACATGATTTATCTTGGGGTATATGGAGCTATTGGTCTGGCAATAATTTTCTCACTGACAATGAGAGATCGTTTGGATGTGAACGTATTGCCAGACCGGAACCCCCAGTTCGTAGTCTTGAGTGATGGATCAATCCGGAATGGCTATGAGTTGAAAATTCTGAATATGACAGGCGATGCAAAACAGTTCCTCATAACTGTTGGCGGGTTGCTCGATCCGGAAATCTCTGAAGCAGGAAAGAACACCAATCAGCGCAAGTGGATTGTGACGGATGTTTTGCCGGATAAACTGAAGTCAATAAAACTCTTCGTATCCGTTCCGAAAGAACGTCTTTCCAATTCATCTACACAATTCACTTTCAATGTTTCCCATATGGGAGGCACTGACCGCAAAACCGTAGAAGCCAACTTTGAAGCACCGAAGGATAGAAACTGATGAAGACCTCTCAGAGCAGCAAAGAACCAATGACATTTACCGGGAAACATATGTTGATCAGTCTGTTGTGTTTTTTTGGAGTCATCATCACTGTTAATTTTACGATGGCTTTTCTCGCATCCGGGAGTTGGACCGGACTTGTTGTGAAAAATTCTTACGTGGCGAGCCAGCACTTCAATGAAGAACTTAAACACGCAAAGTTACAACGTAAGGCCGGATTATCTTCAGAAGTTCACTACAAGGCAGGAAGCTTGTTCTTCAAGATGAGGGACCAAGACGCCAACAGCGTTTCGATCCAAAATCTCACAGCAGAGTACGGGCGGCCTGCTTATGAACAGGCTGATCAAAAGCAGGAGTTGCTGCAGAAATCAGGTGATGTGTTTGAAATCGCTTTAAAGCTTGAACCAGGCGTTTGGGCGATCAAACTCACCGGTGACACCGCACAGATGCCCTATCGTAGAGATGTGAGACTGTTCGTGGATGCAGATGGAAACGGGAGAGTGGAATGAGTTGTTGCGAAGCAACGCTGGACAATCCGTCCTCAACCAAAGATGCCTCTGCCCGACTTCAGAACCTGGTGGAGGAAAGGCTCATTTCCTCATCACAAAAACTGGATAAATCCAGGTACAGAACGAGGTTTATTGTTCCTGATATGAATTGTGCCGCTTGTATCGGTACAATTGAGCGCGGGCTTGCTGACCTCGCCCCGGTTGAACAAGTCCGCGCAAATCTGTCGATGAAGACTGTGAGCGTAACCTGGGATTCTGAAAAAGGAAATGGCAATCACATCACGCACGCATTGAAAGGCCTGGGTTATGACTATCACCTTTCCAGTGATGAAACCTCAGATGCAACTGAAGATCGTCAGAGTAAACGTCTATTACTTTCCCTAGCTGTCGCGGGCTTTGCGGCGGCCAACATTATGTTGCTATCCGTTTCGGTTTGGTCTGGTGCTGATGCCGAGACAGCACATTTATTCCATTTGATCTCAGGGTTGATCGCAGTACCGACCGTTGTTTTTTCTGGCCAACCTTTTTTTCACTCAGCACTGAGAGCGCTTAGCGCAAAAACACTGAACATGGATGTTCCTATCTCTCTAGCAGTGATCTTGGCACTTGGAATGAGCATTTATGAAAGCCTGACCGGAGGAACGGAAGCTTATTTTGACGCAAGTGTGACGCTGCTTTTCTTCTTGCTGATTGGCAGATATCTAGACCAGCTTATGCGACGCAAGGCGCGGGGTGCTGTGGAACGCCTTCATTCTCTTGCTGCTAGGGGCGGGACCTTGGTCAACAAAAAGGGTAAAGTAAGCCATATTGCACTTGCTGATATTAAGCCGGGTATGAAACTTCGTGTCTTTCCCGGCGAACGTTTTCCGGTGGATGGCCTAGTGACAGACGGTATCAGTGAAATTGACCGATCTCATGTTACGGGTGAAAGCGAACATGTTCTGACCCAGACAGGTGATCTGGTAGAAGCCGGCGCACTAAATCTTACCGGCTTAGTAGATATTGAAGCACAAACATCTGCTGAAAATTCATTTCTCGGCGAGATGCGGAAAATGATGGAAGTGGCGGAGAAAGGCCGCGGTGAATATCTGCGGGTCGCAGACCGGATGGCAAAAATCTACGCTCCTGCAGTTCATTTGCTAGCCCTCATTTCTTTCGTTTATTGGATGATTGTGACCGGAGGAGACTGGCACACGTCCCTTTATGTGGCCATTGCCGTCCTGATTATCACTTGTCCCTGTGCTTTGGGACTGGCTGTACCTGTAGCCCATGTGATCAGTGCAAATCGAATGATGAATGCCGGCATTCTTATACGGGACGAATCTGCTTTGGAGCGTCTTGCGGAAGTGGACATGGTGACTTTCGACAAAACCGGTACTCTGACAACAAATTCACCGGTGGTCAGCCGTGCATACAATATTGAGCATTCGTCAGTTCCGGAAATTCGGTCTCTAGCATCCAAGTCAAATCATCCGGCAGCAAAAGCTGTTTGCACCTTTCTTGCGGAGAAGGATGCTTCACCAATTGATCGTGTAAAGGAGTTTCCGGGTTATGGGATCGAAGGCTTGTTTGGAAGCAAAAGAGTCCGTTTGGGCAGCACAGCTTGGGTGTCTGAAATTTCCAAGGGCGATATTTCAGATAACGAGAACTATTCAGTTTCCTTTACCATAGAAAATGAGTTACCGACGCATTTTGACATCGAAGAAAAACTGCGCGAAGACGCGGTTTCAACAGTTCGTGAGTTAAAAGCTCTCGAGATGGACCTTGCGGTTTTGTCAGGAGACAAGATCGAGAAAGTTGCGCTTGTCTGCCAGCAATTGGGGATCAGTGATTATCTCTCAAACCAAAAACCGAGTCAGAAGATTGAGTACCTCAATGCTGCGCAGCACAAAGGAAGATCCGTGCTGATGGTGGGAGATGGTATCAATGATGCCCCCGCACTGGCTGCCGGGCATGTCTCCATGGTTCCTGCATCTGCGTCTGATGTGGGTCGATATGCTGCAGACTTTGTCTTCATTCGGTCTTCTTTGTCAGCTGTTCCGCAGGCTTTCAAAATTGCCAAGCTTACATCGAAAATCGTACGACAAAATTTTGGTATAGCGATTGCTTACAATTGCATTGCGGTTCCCCTCGCAATGGCAGGCTTTGTCACTCCACTTTTCGCTGCGATTGCGATGTCTGCTTCATCCATTCTTGTTGTTGCGAATAGTTTTCGAATTAGTTTTCAGAGTTTAAGGAATTCCGAAGTTTCCGGTGACGGCACAATCAAACTTCAGGAACTAAAGGAGGAAATTGTGCGATGAACCATCTTCTTTTCCTAATACCAATTGCTTTGGGCCTCGGCCTTGTGGGGTTACTTGCCTTCGTGTGGAGCCTGAAAAACGGTCAATATGAGGACCTTGAAGGTGCTGCCGAACGTATATTTGATGAAGAAAGTACTTAACGGGAAGTTTTTGCTATGGAGGAGGTTCAAAAAATCAATATCAAATCAGCCACTTTCGAAGATCTGAAGTATGCTTTTTCTATGGGTGTTTCGGATTACTTCAAAGCACCTATGTATGGCCTGTTCTTCGGAAGCGTTTTTGCCATTGGAGGATTGTTTCTTGCATATGTGGTTTTTGAACTGAGAATGTTCTGGCTAACCTATCCGCTTGTTATCGGCTTTGCGCTGATTGGCCCATTTGTTGCAACAGGTTTATATGAAGTAAGCCGTCGCCTGGAAAATGCAGGTGCATTGAACTGGCCTGACATTCTGGGGGTTATCTGGTTTCAGCATAAACGCGAATTGGGCTGGATGGCATTTGTCATGCTCTTCATCTTCTGGATTTGGATGTATCAGATCCGGACCCTTGTGGCTGTCTTTTTTGGTTCATCAGGCTTTGCGGATATGCAAGGTTTTCTGGATGCGGTGTTCACCACTCAAACAGGCTATATGTTCCTGCTAGTTGGACACTTG
>CAWUJF010000296.1:0-4798 GCA_963922405.1 uncultured Hyphomicrobiales bacterium
TATTGCCAAGGAACGCCGTGGTGACTATTTGGGAGCAACGGTCCAGGTCATTCCGCATGTCACCAATGCAATCAAGGAATTCGTCCTTGAAGGCAATGATGACTATGATTTCGTCCTTTGCGAGATCGGTGGAACAGTGGGTGACATTGAAGGCCTCCCGTTCTTTGAATCCATCCGTCAGATCGGAAACGATTTGCCGCGTGGAAGCTGCATCTATATTCACCTGACGCTGATGCCATGGATTTGGGCAGCGGGTGAGTTGAAAACAAAGCCCACGCAGCACTCGGTGAAGGAATTGCGGTCGATCGGCATCCAGCCAGATATTCTGCTGGTGCGAGCAGATCGTGAAATCCCGAAAGAAGAACGGCGCAAACTTTCTCTGTTCTGTAATGTGCGCGAGGGCGCGGTTATCCAGGCGTTGGATGCGAAGTCCATTTACGATGTGCCGATGACATACCACAAGGAAGGGCTTGATCAGGAAGTGCTGAATGCCTTCGGTATTGATCCGGCTCCTGCACCAAACATGGCGGTATGGAACGAAATCAGCGAGAAGATCCAAAACCCTAAGGGTGAAGTGAACATCGCCATTGTGGGCAAATATACGGTTCTGAAAGACGCTTACAAATCTCTGATTGAAGCGCTGCATCACGGTGGCATTGCCAATGAGGTGAAGGTCAATCTCAGCTGGATTGAATCAGAAGTCTTTGAAGAAGAAGACCCAACACCGCATCTGCAGGCTGTTGACGGTATTCTAGTGCCCGGCGGCTTTGGAGAACGTGGCGCAGAGGGTAAGATCAAAGCGGTCACCTATGCCCGTGAGAACAAGATCCCTTATTTCGGCATTTGTTTCGGGATGCAGATGGCCTGCATCGAGGCGGCACGCAACCTTGCCGGCATCGAAAATGCCACATCCACGGAGTTTGAGGAAAACGCAAAGGAGCCCGTTGTTGGCCTTATGACTGAATGGTTAAAGGGTAATCAGCTAGAAAAGCGTGAGGCAGCAGGAGACCTCGGTGGTACCATGCGTCTGGGCGCTTATCCGCATCCGCTTAAAGAGGGAACGCTGATCTCGGAGGTTTATGGTTCCACTCATGTGTCTGAGCGGCATCGCCACAGATATGAGGTGAACCTCGACTATAAGGAAAAGCTTGAAAAGGCAGGGCTAGTCTTCTCAGGCATGTCACCGGACGGTTTGCTGCCGGAAACCATTGAATATCCAACCGATGTTCATCCGTGGTTTATCGGGGTTCAATACCATCCTGAATTAAAGTCACGCCCGTTTGATCCGCATCCTTTGTTTGCCGGTTTCATCGGTGCTGCGAAAGAACAGAACCGCTTGGTCTGATTGAAGACGTTTGAAGCTTGCGGCTTTGAATGCGTTCAGTCCTTACAGAGTGTTTTCCAGAACTGAAGTCCGGATCATACGGCGCTTTTGGCCGCTGAAGTCATTGATCGGGTAGTGCAGGGTGAAGCGGTTATCCCACATCAACACGTCTCCCACCTGCCATCTGAAGCGGCAGGTGAACTGGTGTTCCTCCATCCGTTCGAATAACAGGTCCAGCAAAGGCTTGCTCTCTTCAACCGTCATGCCACTAAAGCGCGAAGTGAACATGCGTGTGACATATAAACCTTCTTCACCGGTGACAGGATGTTTGCGCACAACCGGTTGCTCTGCAACCCAGGGTTCTTTTTCTACGCCGTCATACCAATGATAAGAATTGATCGCCGTAAGTCCTCTTAGTATGTCCTTTAGTTTGTCTGAAAGGCTATTGAATGCAGCGATGGTAGAAGCGAAAGCCGTGTCACCTCCCACATCCGGAATTTCCAGCGCATGGAGAATGGAAATATACCCTACCGGGTTCATCCAGGTGATATCCGCATGCCAGTTTTCACCACCGAACAGGGTTGCGTCTTCCGGGTTTCGGAGCAGTTCCAGAACTTCCGGGCAATCATCATAGCCGTTGGTTTCGATGGGGTGGAGAAAATGTTTGCCAAACTTGCTCCCGAGCTTTGAAAGCTGAAACCGGTCCAGGTTCTGTCCGGGAAGCTTGATCACCAGATGCTTGCTCAAGGCATCATTGAGCACACTGATTGTGTTTTCATCCGGCGAGGTGAGGTCGAGACCTCTGACAATCGCACCAATTGTGCCAGTCACCGGTTCAATCGTGATGGCGTTTTGTTCGTCAAAGGTGTTTTCGGCCACGCTCATTTTTCTATGTCTCCTCCAAGTGCCTCCATCACCATCTTTTGGAAATGATGGACTGCATGTTCTGAAAGTTCGGAAAATTCAGCGTCAACCACGAAGCGACCCTGATTATATCCTTTGTTTTGCAAACCCTTCTGCACACTCTCGCAAAGGCTGATATCTTCCGGTTGAAGCACATCCTTCTGGTAGTCCATGGCTTCCTTGAGTTGCTTGGTGGGTTCAGACGTTTCCGTAAACCAATCCTGATATTCAATCGTGCGGTTCAACCCGTTCGGTATCATCTGAAGGATCGAAATGTTGGTTTCGCCAGGATATGCCCAAATCGTCAGGTTTGGCCACAGGAACCATCCGCAATATCCGAATTCCACATCACCCTGTTCAAATGTATAGGCAGATGAACTTGTGGTGCGCGCATTCTCGGAAACCTGACTGGAAAAGATGCCATGACATTTAATACGGTAGGTATCCATGTCCACCAGGTCCACAAAATCGCGGTGAGCGGGATCGCAGTGATAACACTCCAGGAAATTATCGATCATCACCTTCCAGTTGCATTCCACGTCGTAAGTATCACGCTGGGAAAAGACAAGATCATCGATTTTCGGGCAATATTTCCGAATTTCCTCTTCAAGTTCAGGGGCTTGTGTGGCTAGTGGAATTGCGTCCGGATCCAGGTTCACAAAGACAAACCCACAAAAGACTTCCACCCTGATTTGCTTCAGCGAAAAATCGCACTTGTCAAAGTTCAGGATGTTGTCGGAATTTCTCGCCACTTTCAGGCTTCCATCCATATCAAAACTCCAGGCATGATATGGGCAGACGATCAGGTTCTTCTTGCCCGATCCACTCACCAGTTGATGACCCCTGTGCGGGCAGACATTGTAAAACGCTTTCAGCTCGCCCGAGCGGTCCCGCGTGACGAATACTGCCTGGTCATGAATTTGTGCGGAAACATATTGCCCCGCATCTTTTACCTGAGACACATGGCAGACATAATACCAGTTGCGATAAAAGATTGCTTCTTTCTCAGCTTCATAAATTTCAGGCGAAGTGTAGAACCGTGCCGGCATCGTATACGATGTGGCCGGATTTGCGCAAAACGGTTGATCACCCGGTTGCAATTTTACAATTGGTACATTCATGACATCCTCCCATGGGGAAGATGCTAATCTCAAAATTTTTCGCTGACAAGAATTTGTTGAAGCTTTCCAAGTACCTCAACAATGAGAAACTGGGAAGAATTTTCAGAAATTATGCAAATCAATCAGACGCTTATACGGATGCAGTCAATCCACCATCCACTCTCAGGTTCTGACCTGTAATGTAGCTTGATGCATCCGAAATCATAAAGGATATGGTTTCCGACAATTCGGAGACATTCGCATATCGGCCAGCCGGAATACGCGCCACGCGATCATCCTTCTCCGGCAGGCTGTCAATAAAGCCCGGAAGGATGTTGTTCATCCGGATGCCTTGAGCTGCAAACTTGTTGCTGAAGAGCTTCGTATATCCAGCCAGGGAAGCACGAAATACTGCTGAGGTCGGAAAGTCCGGGTCCGGCTCAAAAGCAGCGAAAGTGGAGATGTTTACAATAGAACCTGATTGTTGTTTCAGCATGGTTGGCAACACGGCACGGGTCATGCGGATCACATTCAGCATGTAATAGTCCATGCCCAGATGCCAGTCTTCGTCACTGATCTCGTCGACGGCGCCTTTTGGCCCATGCCCGGTGCAATTGACCACACCATCAATGCGTCCGAATTTATCCAAGGCCTGTTTTACATATTCGTCTATATCAGTGACAACCAGATTGGACCCCGTGAAGCCAAGCCCACCGAGTTCTTTACCCAACTCTTCGCCTTTGCCGGATGAGGACATGACACCCACATCATATCCTTTTGAGGCAAGGTTGCGGGCAGCATCTGCCCCGATCCCGCTGCCGCCACCCACGATTAGTGCTACTTTCTTGTCAGCCATTTTTTCTTCCTCACGTTTTCTTCGTGTCATCTACAATGTTCATATTGGCAATCCCGCTATTGCCGAGCGGAACGGCCGCAAAGGGACCGCCGTGGCACATATTGCCGGGGTCAGCAGGGTCGTGAACCGGCTCTGAGGCAAGAATTTCCTCGGCAAACTGTTCTGCGTTGTCTTTTGGCCGATAGCCCAAAAAACTCGCCTTATGATTATCAACGGGATTTCGATCATTGTCGGAAACCCCATAAACAATGGAGAACCCTGTCACAGGCGTATCAATCGCCCGTTCCACCAGATGAACCAGATCATCATAGGAAAGCCAGGATCCTAGCGCCCGCGCACTGGTTACTTGCGCGCAGGACAAAATTCTCAAATGAACGGATTCCAGGCCGCGCTTGTCCCAGTAAAGACTGCCCAGATCTTCAGCAAAGCATTTGGCAAGACCGTAAAAAGTATCAGGCCTGTGCCTTACTTCGGTATCAATGCGTTCGGTCTTTGGATGCATGCCCACCGCATGAATGGAACTTCCGTAGACAACCCGACGCAATCCGTTCTGGAATGCTGCTTCCCACACATTGTAGGCACCCACAAAGTTTGGTCCGAGCAATTGTTCAAACG
>CAWUJF010000297.1:0-4772 GCA_963922405.1 uncultured Hyphomicrobiales bacterium
AACCTCTCATCCAACCTGATTGCGAAATTGAAAATACTGAATTCGGCACATATGTTTCCATTGGTAAAGGCACTCGCTTGCTGAATGTGAATTTTGGCGATTATTCCTACACCGATCAATACGCAAACATCAGCAACGCTATCGTTGGAAAATTCTCTAACATTGCCAGCTTTGCACGCATTGGGCCCACGGATCACCCAATGCATCTGGCGACAATGCATCACTTTCTCTATCGCTCTCCGGATTATTGGGACAACGCTGAAAGATGGGAGGATTTTTGGGACTGGCGGAAATCCCGGCTAACGCATATTGGCCACGACACATGGATCGGACACAACGCCATTATCAAACCAGAAGTTACCATCGGGATAGGTGCAGTTGTTGCTTCCGGCGCAGTTGTCACCAAAGACGTGGATCCGTACACCGTTGTGGCAGGTGTACCGGCAAAAACAATCCGTGTCCGGCATCCGCAGCAAGTAATCTATAGATTATTGCAGATCGCCTGGTGGGACTGGAGCCATGAAACTATTCGCGAGCGGCTGGACGATTTCCGCACACTTCCAGCTGAAGAATTTGTTGCCGTGTATGGTTAGATCACTCTCCGAGTGCTGAACGCTTTGAAATTGTTTCTGTAAATCGGCGCAACGTCTTGGACATCGCTTCTCTGGGAAGCATGATTTCAATAAGATGATACCGGTTTTCATCCGCATGGGCCGTATCCAGGGCCTCTTCCAGCTCACGCGGTGTGGTCACTCTCATGCCATTACCGCCCAGCGTATTTGCCAAATCAGCAAATTTCCAGTCATCAAGGTCGTTGTAACGTGTGCCTTCCTGGAACGCCTTAAGCATTCCCCAGGCAGTATTGTTGAACAGCAAAATGATCGGTTTCAATCCAAGACGCTTGGCATTCCCCAGTTCCCATCCGGTCATCTGAAAAGCTCCATCCCCTACCAAAACAAGTGGACGCTTCCCGCTTGCCACCTCGAGCCCGATACCAAATGGAATACCAGTACCCATGGTTGCATAATATGCCGGAGCCACGAGTGCGGTTTGCTGCATGTCCATGGCAGTGAAAAGACAGTCACCCATATCAGAAGCAATAGGCATTTCACCGTTCTTATTGAAGAACCGATTCACAACAGTTGCCACATCGGCTGGCAAGATTTGTGAGTCCCATTCGTCCAGTTCCGTATCATAATCCCGCACCACAGCTTTGGCTTCGCCAAGTTTTTGAGCCTTGGAAAGAAGCGCATCTACCAACGCCTCCAGAGTGACTTCCGGGTAAACGTGATGAGCCATCCGCACTTCACCATCAAACGCATGAACCGTGTGGCGCATGTCCAGCTCGCGTTTGGAAACGCCAAAATTCGTGTCGCATAGAATGACGCCCAGCATCAGCAGGCCATCGCTACGTTCAACAATTTGCCTGATATCCTCCTCACCAGCGAGACCTAGATAGGTTCCCGCCACAGGCCCATCAGCTTCAGCCAAAATACCGCTACCCATAAAACTCGTGACTGCGGGAATGCCCAATATGTTGGCTAATCTGGAAACCTTGGCTTCAAGCCCGAACCTTCTGATTTCGACTCCGAGCAGGAGTGCAGGATTTTCTGCGCCATCAAGCAGTCTGATGACTTCATCAGCTGCAGCTTGGGCCGCGTCAACATTTGCTTCTCTCGTGACAGGACCCGGCACCTCATCCACTTCAACACCAACCATATCCCTGGGGAACTCAATATAGACTGGACGGGACATTTCCCTTGCGGTTTGCAATACCCGGGCAATTTCTACAGGAGCAGTCTCAGCATCATCCAACACACATTGAGCACAGGTGACTTCTTTCATGATCATCATCTGGCTATCAAGATGTTTCACCTGATGATGAAGCCCGAGCCCCATATTGCGTTCACCAATGCCTGGGGCCCCGGATATGACCACCATGGGTGACTTTTCTGAATAGGCGGTTGCTATTGGATTGATCATGTTAAGGGCACCGGCACCATAGGTGATACAAGCCACCCCGATTGTACTGCGATATCGCCCTGCCGCGTCGGCAGCAAATCCGACACCAGGCTCATGGCTCAACGTATAGAGCGGCAGCACGTTACTCGCTTCAATCTCCTTAAAGAATGGCAAGGCAAAGTCTCCGGGAATTCCAAAGATTTCCCCGGCACCATAGTCTTTCAACGCATTGAGAAGGGCATGGGCAAGTATCATAGTTTCAATCCATTTTGAGGTTAGATGAGCGCAAGCATACAGCAAAACTCATGCAAATTGTGTGAAAATGGATCATATTTCATTTCCAAGATGCACGAAATATGCAATAATATCAAGATAATGAATGATTTGAGCGATCTGGACGGATTTGACCGCAAAATTCTCGCATCCTTGCAGAGAGATGCGCGGTTAAGCAACAATGAATTGGCTGAGGAAATCGGCCTCTCTGCTTCCCAATGCTCAAGGCGGCGAACCAGACTAGAAAACAGCGGTATTATCACTGGCTATCATGCCACAATAGACAAGGAACGCGTAGGGCTTGGTCTAACGAGCATCATCTCCGTGACACTGGCCACACACAATGCGCAAGCGGCTGATGAATTGACTCGTTTTTTCCAATCAATCCCAAACATTCAGGAAGTTAATCAGATGACCGGTGATATGGATTATCTGGTCAAGGTTGTAACGCCAGATTTGAAAGCGCTCACAAAACTCATCACCGAGCAATTGCTGGCCCATGATGCCGTGCAGAATGTTAGAACAGCCATCGTGCTCGACAGCTTGAAGGAAACAAGCGTACTGCCGCTGTAATTGTTGAGTAAAATCAGCCCGCTAAAAGCAAATCAATCTCGCTATCGTCAAATCCATAGTTTGCCATCATCTGCCGATGCGCATCGGATCCCAGATAATTTTCCAGAACCTCGTCTACAGCTTGTTTGAATTCCGCATCATCCCTGTTGAACGCAAAGGATCCGAAAGCCGGACGTTTTTCTGACGGTTGAACGTGTACAACCTCCAAATCCATTTCCGGATGTTGTTGCAGAAATCCTGAATGAGCCCTGCCCACGCTGGCATACCCATCTAAATTTCCCTCAAGCACAGATTGAGCAGCATCATTGTAGGTCTCAAAGATTGTGATCCGATCTTCAACAAATCCGAGATCCAACGAGGTTCCGTGCTGAACCTGATCACGGATCACTGCCATTTTGAATTCTGGAATCTTTGAAGCGGATGCATAACCTTCAATTTGATGTGGGTTCCCGCGCTTCACCAAGATACCGTCCGGCAAGGCCCAGATCGGCCTGCTGAATTGCGCAAGCTTTTCTCGCTCAGGCGTTGCAAACAAGCCAGTAGTCATTTTCCACTGCCCCTCCGCAACACCGGGAAGAAGTTGGGCAAATTCCGTTTCTACCGGTTCGAAATCTCCCAGATCAAGCTCTCGCCAAACGTGCTGTGCCAGCTCCACGTCGCAACCTTTTACCTGTCCCTTATCGTTGACAAAGTTGAAGGGCGGCTCGATCAGATAGGCAAATTTCAACTACCGCCCCTTCCAGACAGGATCACGCTTTTCAGCAAAGGCATTGAACCCTTCCATCATATCCTCTGATCCATAAAGCGTATCAACTGTTGCCAGCTGGCGATTTGTAATCCGGTTTAGCGTATCCTGGAATTTGCTATCTTCCGCATCACGAACCACTTCCTTGATCGCGGCATAAACAAGCGGCGGACCGGACTCCAAAAGCCTCGCCATTTCCCAGGCCTTGTCCATCAACTCATCTGCCTTGTGGATCTGATTAACGAAACCCCAGCGATGCGCCTCTTCCGCGTCTAACCAGCGACCGGTCAGCAGCATCTCCATCGCGATATGATAAGGAATCCGCTTTGGCAGTTTTATGGATGCCGCATCAGCAACGGTTCCCGAACGAATCTCGGGAAGGGCAAATGTGGCATGTTCAGCGGCAAGAATAACATCGCACGAAATAGCGATCTCCAAACCACCGCCACAGCAAATGCCGTTCACTGCACAGATGACCGGCTTATTGAGATGCGGCAGTTCCTGCATTCCGCCAAAGCCACCAACACCGTAGTCACCATCCACTTCATCGCCATCGGAAGCAGCCTTGAGATCCCAACCAGGGCAGAAAAATTTCTCACCCTCAGCTGTGAAGATTGCAACGCGCATTTCCGGATCATCCCGGAATTCCTTGAAAATATCGCCAAGCACCCGGCTCGTCGCCAGATCAACAGCGTTTGCCTTTGGGCGATTGAGTTTGACTTCCAGTATACCGCCTTCTTTGCGTGTCTCGACAGGTCCGGTCATATTCGTTTCTCCAGTTTGATAAGCGCATCAACCGCAACAGCTCCATCTTCCATTGCCATAAGCGGATTGATATCCAATTCGAGTAAATGGGGATTGGCAAGACAGTATTTCTGAACACTCATAACAGCATCCACCACACCATCTATATCTGCCGCAGACTTCCCCCTAAAGCCTTGTAATAATTTAAATATTCTAAGCGTTTTCAGCTTTTCCGCAATCTGCTCCCGCGATGCAGGCAGCAAAATGGAAGCCGTGTCGCCGAGTAATTCCGCCATGATACCTCCCGCACCCATTGTCAGAAGAAACATGCCAGTTGGATCACGCGTCAATCCAATGAGAATTTCCGCCACTGGCTTGTCGATCATCTCCTCCACAAGGAACTTATCGACACCTGACATCCCTATGGCCGCATTCAAAACTTCACTCTCAGACTGCAAATCAAGAACCACAGCAC
>CAWUJF010000298.1:0-4768 GCA_963922405.1 uncultured Hyphomicrobiales bacterium
ACCAACATGTGCGAGGGATTTGAATGGGCGGTATATTAAGTCGGCAGTTTGCGCGAACACGCTCGTTTTCCGGACTGTCAGATCATACCAAATGCGATGCGAATGGGGGCGTTCTTTCAGGTATATGGCGAAAAGCATGCCAGCCTCTGAAAGTTGTCTTTTCAGCCGTCATCTTTTCAGCCCTCACTCTCGGCAATTCATCTAATGCACAAGATGCGCGAATTGTTGAAAGTTTTGGCGCGCATTGTAACGATATCTATTTTGGTTCGGATGGTAGCGGCCTTGGCGGATGTATCGACTTCGCGGCACGTTTTTCCAATGACTGGTATGTGGCACTGGGGGCTTTTCAGTCGGGTCCAGAGGCAAGTCAAGGTAACGCCGCTTTCAACAGCGACCCACTAGATGATCGCGGACGGGTTGTTCTGCGGCTTGGCAAAACAATCAAGACTGACGAGTTTCATGCAACCACTACCCTAAGACTTGGCGGTGAAGGTGGATTTGTTGATGATTTTGTTCAGGATGTTCGTTCCGATTTGCACGATATTTTCGGACTTGGCACGCGCCCACAGCGCGGTGATGTGGGATTACGTGGCATAATCGGCGTTTCCGGCCATGCCTGGCAAAATTATGAGCTCGGCAGTGCGTCTGGCTTCAAAGCCCTGTTCTCACCTTATGTGCATGGTTCATTGGGCACAGAAAACATTGAGGGTGGCGCTGGGTTCCTGTTGGGTTTTCAGCCAAGCTCTGCTGAAAAACCCCTACCCTTTGTGGAACCCCAGAACGGCGCTTACGCTCCGTTTTTCGGGGATGATGGGATCGGCGTTTTCGTGGCCGCGAGAGGTGTTGCATTGGAAACCATCTACGGTGATCTGGAAGAAGGGTTGCTGGGTGAAGTCGGTGTGGTGGGTCAGTATACGTTCACCGAGCATCTTCTCACCACTATTTCAGCATCCTGTACTAACGATGCCTATGAAGGTGCTCTTGAGCCCGATTGCAAAGCAACTTTCCGTATCGGTATTTTGTATTGAAGGTTGATGCTGTTAATCGCAGGTTTGTCAACTCAATAAAAACTCCGGGAAGTTAAATCACGATAGTCCCAAGTACCTTCAGCCTTTGGAACCCAATTTACTCTTTGTGAACTTCGACAACCTTCAAAAGTCTCTCAAAGTTTCGAAACCGATAACGACCATACTGCCATCCAATCTATGATTTGATGCCACAGCCGATCGTAATCATTTGAACGAGTCTGCATCTTGACCTGGCATCTTGAAAATTATCATTCAGCCGTGGTTTTTATACCCGTACGACGCTTTGCCTCCGGACCTGGTTCCAGTGTCGCTTTCCAGCCATCCCAATCGCCACCAGCACCCATATAGCCGCTATAGAGCTTCGCAATAAGGCTTGGATCATTGGCGATCACGCTCCAGTCCATATCTTTGAGTACGGGATGACGTGACCGCAGACTTTCAAGGATAATTGCAGCTCCCCAATCAGCAAGCGCCGGTTGTTCAGAAAAATAGGATATGGATTGAAGTGCTTTACGATGTTCCACATCAACTATCGTAAGATATCCTTCAGATACAGCCCAAGGGAGAAGTTCTTCCAGAGTGCTGGCCTTTATCCGGTAAGGGCCGACTGAAAGGTCAAGTGCCGTAACCAAGGGAGGCCAGAAAAATGTGAGTATATCTTCTGCCTCTTCAGCTGATTTTCTCAACCAACCGCGACTCTCATAATAAGATGCTTCCGCCTCACGAACCGCGTTTGTTACAGCAACAGGAACTGTTGGGTAAGAGATCCGGAAATCTATTTCAGCAAGCGATTTCGCTCGGTAATGCAAGAACACTGTTGCGAGAACCAAACCCAAAAGAAATACAATCAGTAAAATTGGAATGCCAGGTCGCATAAAATCAAGTCAACGCAAGTTGCATCATCCGATTGATCGTCTGAATGTTACAGTCCATGCAAAGCTTATAGTAAAAGTGTGAAACTACAAAATACCTGCCATCATATCGACGACAAGCTTATCTTTGTCTGTCATCTTGTTTGTTTCAGTATCAGTTTCCTTGACACGCGCGGTATCGCTCTGTTTATCAGAGTTGTCTAAGTCTGTTTTTGTAGACCGCAAATTTTTATTAAGTTTTTTCATCACTGACACCACTTACTTGGTGTTTAATAACAAACAATCGATAACTAATAATGAACTAAAGTATTATTCAACAGTTTCTACCGTTATATGCAAGAAACATATTTATTGGTTACCATTTGATTAATTTCAGTCTCTGACAAATCTGATCTTGTTTGCGGAGAAACCCCGAGAAATGCTTCAAACGAACCCGGGTCATGCGGCTGAAAACGATGATGAAATCCGCATTGCGCTGTCTATCAACTGCCTCATCAAATCAACGGTAATTTTCAAAACCCGGTTACCAGGAAAGATCCTTTTGGAGTAAGGCTATACAATAATGCCGGAAGTCACCGCTATTGACACTGCATGGCAACAAGTGCTCGCACCAATTTTCTTATATGTCCCTGCCAAACAGGTATTTACAGTCAGCTCCGAGTATCCCCATCGCTTAGATATGTCAGATTTAGACATTCCTTCAGATTGAAGTTTCAAACCTTCAACTTCAAGCGAAGTCAATTCCGACTTGAGTTCGTTGGTTATCGTTATTTTATTTTCATCGTGGCTTTCGACCAGTTTCATGGCAGCGAAAAGTAAAGAACCAATCTTGATACTTGATAGCTCTTCATGAAGGCCATTGAACACGAAAACATATACTTTTTCAGTTGCACTTCTGACAGGCAGAACCAGGCCGTCTAACATGTCACTTTCTGATAACAACTCTTCAACGTGGTCGATAATTTTCCCATCAACTGTTTCAAACTTCCAGTTGAACGGTGTGATTGTGCTATTTGCAAGAGCCGGTAGATCTGTTCTTAGATGAAGATTGAATTTCCTTACATTCTCCAAAAATGACATTGGCCAATTAGTAAAAATTACCGCCTGCTTGAAAGATGTATTTGCTGCTTCAAGGTCAATAACTGAGAAGTTCTTGATTTCAAACAGACTGCAGATTTCCAATAACTCAAGAAATGGGTCATCTTTTGAGTCAGCTTTGATATTTAGGTTACTCGAACCTTGCTTGTAATCATTCCCATGCATGATAACCGCCCCGTTTACATAGCTCGCTTGCCAGATTAGCTGGGCTTATATCAGTATCTCTTAATAATAGAAGTTACATATATGTATGTAACAGTTAATTGACATATGATTATTCATTTATATCAATAGTTTCATCATTTTCAGACGCACTTATGTTTGAGTAGGCGACTGACAATCAGCTTATTACACTAGGCCTCAGTCTTATGCTTTGGAGTGTCACATAGCCCTGGATATTCATAAGCCTCCGGATATGTCATCGGCTTGATAGGGCCAAGGGGAATGGTCTTATTCCAGGAACGCCCGAAATATCCCTGGCGGCAATGGACCAGTGAGTTACTGGCTTTTACACCCTGAAGCTCATAAACCCGGCAAAGCCAGCGCCACAAATGGGGATAGTCAAGAATCCTCGCACCATTGAGCTTCATTCTTATGTAATAGATGGGATCATGCCTAAACAGCGTGGGAAAAAGACGCAAATCCGCTTCAGTAAAATGCTCTCCAGTGAGAAAAGGGCGGTTATCACTTGCAAGCCTCGTGTTGAGTTCTTGTAGCGTTTCAAAATAGGCTGCAAAAGCAGAAGCATAAATTTGCTGGTCGGATGAGAAACCGGCCTTGTAAGCGCCGTTGTTTATATTGACATAAATCAGTTCATTCAGTGAATCGATTTCAGTACGCAAAACTTCGTCCTCTGGATAAAGCTTTGGGCGTATATCGGGCGGCAAAACACTTTCAAGTTCGTCCGCACATTGGTCCAGCATACGAATGATGTCTGCGCTTTCGTTGTTGACGATACATTTTTGCTTTTTGTCATAGAGAACAGGAACAGACTGTTGGGTCGAGTTTTCCAGGGAATAGATTTCCTTAACAAGGCGCATGTCACGCCCCGTTCCGGTCTCGGCAGTACACTCAGGCAGGTTCATGCCGGTCAGAGAGGCTTCCTTCGTTGGCTCGAACATCCATAGATTTGGTCCTGCGGGATCTTCTTCATCAGTTCTGTTCGGAAAGGCAACATCCATTGTGATGCTATTCTCCAGTCCCAGAATGCCCCTTGCCATGCTTGCGCGGTGGCTCCATGGACAATTGAATGAAACAAAAAGATGATACCGGTCAGGCTCCGGTGGGAATTCCGGATCACCAATCCTGTTTCGAAAGGTGCTGATGCCGCGAACAAATTCCCCACTTTTCCTTCTGGCTTGAACATCTCTTTGATCTTCTTCGACGGCCATGTCGGTTTTTCTATTTGTCATCTTATCTCTAAGGTCTGAAGTTGTTCGTAAGCGGAAAATAGCCTAAGTGAGCCCTCTAAATGAAGTACCCGTTGCCAAATGCTGGCCTCAAAATTTTTTGATAGTTCATCCGGAAATAACTGAACCCCACAGTAGGTTACAGCTGTGAGGTTCAGATTAAAGGAATACCGCGTCCGCTTGCCAGCCTGATTAGCTTGGAGGAGATACATCATATGGCAGCAATGCGCCGAAACCAGCAAGCGAACGATGTCTTATGTTTAGGTCAATTTAGTGTACGAATCTAGTGCTATAATTTCACTTATTTGATGCATTTTTTGCAACACTTCCAATTTTCAATCCAGGTCCAATTTTTGTCTCC
>CAWUJF010000299.1:0-4760 GCA_963922405.1 uncultured Hyphomicrobiales bacterium
TAGGAGTTATCGAATTCAAATAAATCAGCGTGCATGGCAGGTCCTGCTTGTTCCCCCATTATCTAAGCGTTCTCTTGGTCTTACTCAATTGCTGAAATGGAATTTTATGCCATTGGGTAATTGGCTGTTCCGATTCTGACGGTGTTCCATCAACCTCACATCAATCATCAGTAGGAGTGCCTTGATGGAAAATGAGCTCCCATCTGCCGCCGCCGGTCCTCTTCCAAAGTGAAGAACGGTAAGCCAACTCGATTTCTCCGTTTCTCTGTAATCTGCTTTTGTAAGTGACTTGATAAACCTCTGAGCTCAGGGTTTTTATCTTGAGCTCGGGCAGGGGTAATTCACAATCAATAACCTGATCCACGAAACCACCGAAAAACATCTCTTTTCGAGCATAGACCTGACCGGACTTTCCAATTTCGATAAAGTCATCAGCAAAGATTTCATTCATATATTCGTCGTCATAGCGGGTTTCTGCAATCCAGAGGCTTTCTTCGAGCTGAGTAAGCTTAGCAAGATCCTGGTCGGACATTGACATAATTTTGGCAGCAGAGACCTGCTCAGGTTCAATTAAATCCGGTCTGCGTTCTTTTGTGAGTTCGACCGACTTATCTTGGCGCCAGGCTGCCACTTTTCCATGGTTGCCCGATGTCAGTACTTCAGGGATCTTTTCGCCTTCAAAGTCCAGCGGTCTTGTGTATTGCGGATGTTCCAGAAGGCCATTTTCAAAGCTTTCATGGGTCCCGCTTTCATCATTTCCCATCACACCGGGCAGGAGCCGCACTATGGCGTCCAGCATCACCAATGCGGCTGGTTCACCACCTGAGAGCACATAGTCGCCGATCGAAACCTCTTCGAGGCCACGTTTGTCGATCACTCGCTGGTCCAGCCCTTCGAAACGGCCGCAAACGATAACTACACCTTCTCCAGCTGCCAGCTCATGAACGCGCTCCTGGGTAAGTGGTTTTCCCCTTGGTGACATCAACAGTCGAGGCCGTGGGTCTTCACCAATACTATCTATGGCGTTTGCCAAAACATCAGCGCGCAACACCATGCCAGCACCACCACCGGCAGGCGTGTCATCCACTCTTTTATGTTTGCCTTCACCAAAGTTGCGCAGCGCCACGGTTTGCAATTCCCACTTGCCTTCGGATAGTGCATTCCCAGCGAGCGAAACACCTAACGAACCCGGAAACATTTCAGGATAAAGGGTGACGATTGAGGCCTTGAAGGTCATGCGTCTTTCCCCTCGTCGTCGTCCATTTCGTCACGTTCACTCACTTCAACGGGCGGAACAACGACTAGTGTCTTGTTAGCAAGGTCAATTTCCGGAACTACTGCGTTGGTAAATGGAAGAAAGTAAGTGTTGGCGCCATTGACCGGCTGGATTTCCAACATGTCATCAGCGCCGAAGTTTGGAACATCACGAACGGTGCCGATCTCCTCTCCCTGTTTATTCAAAACCTTCATGCCGATCAGGTCTGACACATAGAATTCATCTTCATCTTCGGTTTCCGGCAATTTATGGCGGTCAACAAAAAGCTCGCAGCCGTTCAAGGCTTCTGCTTCTTCCCGGGAATTCACGTTCTCGAATTTGACCACAAGCAAATTTTTTTGTGGTCGCATGCGTTTGATCCGCAGTTTCCGGCCATCAGAAGTTTCAAGCTTGCCATACTGATCAAGCATATCCGGATCGCCGAAAGGCTTTACCCGCACCTCCCCCTTGATGCCGTGGGCGGCACCTATTTTTGCAAGGAGGATCAGATTTTCGGTCATATGGCAGTTCCAATAAAAAGGGCAGCAAAAGCTGCCCGATTTCTAACATGCTTTTTGAAAAAGAGTTACTCGGATTTTGCTTCTTCCTCAGCAGGTGCTTCTTCAGCTGGAGCCTCTTCAGCAGCAGCTTCTTCGGCTGGTGCTTCAGCTTCTGCTTCTGCAGCGGCCTTTGCTTCTTCCTCGGCCTGCTTAGCAGCTTCTGCAGCTTCCTCTTCCTTGGCTTTCTTCTCTTCGATGCGCTCTTGAGCTTTCTTGCCAGGAAGTGCTTTCTTTGGGTTGTTGCGTGGCTCGCGCTTCAGAATGCCAGCTTCATCGAGGAAACGATGAACCTTGTCTGTTGGCTGTGCACCTTCACCCAACCAATGCTTCACGCGGTCTTCTTTCAATTGTACGCGCTGTTCATTGTCTTTTGCCAAAAGTGGGTTGAATGTACCGATTTTTTCGATAAAGCGACCGTCACGCGGTGCGCGAACGTCTGCCACAACGATCGAATAAAACGGGCGCTTTTTAGAGCCGCCACGGGCCAGTCTGATTTTAGTTGCCATTGTTGTTTCTCCTTGGGAATTCTTATGGACTTTCCGGAACTATTTCCGGGCTTGTTTGTGATGCTGGATCACTTCTGAAATGATGAAATTCAGAAGCTTTTCAGCAAAGTCGGGATCAAGGTTTGAGCTTTCTGCCAGTTCGCGCAAACGCTTGACCTGTCTTTTCTCCCGTTCCGGATCGGAAGGAGGGAAATCGTTTGTTGCCTTTAATGCACCCACGGCTTTGGTGACGCGGAAACGTTCGGCCATGATGTGTATGAGAGCTGCATCCAGATTATCGATGGAACCTCGGTGCTGTTCGAGTTTTTCTTGTGGTGTCATGAATACCGCTCCATGAATTGTTCAGGGGGCAAGTGTCGCCAGATCTCTGATTCATACTTATCAAACAGTGTGGAATGGGATTCGAGCGAAGCTCCCAGTTTTCCGGCAAGTTTTTTGGAAGCATCATTATTGACATCAATTTGGCTGATGACAGTGGGCCAATTCAGTTCCGAATAAATATAAGCCAAAGCTGCCTGAGCCGCCTCGAAAGCATAACCCTTGCCGTTTGCAGACCTTCGGATGATATAGCTGAGTTCCGGCTCCGGCCAACCTTCCGGATACCAGGGGCCAACCCAACCGATCAGTTGTCCGGATTGCTTTTCCTCGACTGCAAATGAAACGTAGCCACGCAGGTGGTAATGCCCGATCATTGAAGCGAAGTAGCGCCAGGCTTCCCATCTCGATTTGACACCACCGAAATAGCGCACGTGTTCCTCGTCTGAATAAATGTCAGCGATGGTATCGAAATCTTCAGAATACCATCCACGCAACACCAGACGCTCCGTGTCAATTCGGGGAAGGTCAATAACCGGTGTCATCGCTTTTTCTTGCCTCCGAATGGGCTACCGCCCTTAGGTATTTTGATCCCCATTTCCTGAGCCATTTTCTGGATTTCCTGTGGGCTCATGTTTGAAAGGTCTGGCATTCCGGCACCACCACCCATGCCGCCTGGCAAGCCCGGCATTCCGCCGCCGCCGCCTTTGCCGATCATTTTGTTCATCATGCCGCCCATAGCCGCTTTGCCCATGCCGCCCATCATGCTGCCAAGGCCGCCACCCATTCCCGGCATGCCGCCCATCTTGCCCATTTTGCGCATCATGTCGCCCATCTGGCGATGCATTTTCAGCAGCTGATTAATCTCCTGAACAGAAGTTCCGGAGCCGGAGGCAACGCGCTTTTTACGGCTGGCGTTCAAGAGTTTTGGTGCCTTGCGCTCTTTTCTTGTCATGGAAGAAATGATCGCCTGCTGGCGCTTGAAGATGGAGTCATCCATACCTGCGGCTTCGATCTGCTTCTTCATCTTGCCGATACCGGGGAGCATGCTCATGATGCCACCCATACCACCAAGGTTTTGCATCTGGGTGAGTTGCTCTGACAGATCGTTGAGATCAAATTCGCCCTTCTGCATGCGTTTAGCCATTGCAGCGGCTTTTTCCTGATCAATGCTCTCGGCGGCTTTTTCAACGAGCGATACCACGTCGCCCATACCAAGGATCCGGTCAGCAATTCGTCCAGGATGAAAGTCTTCCAATTCATCGAGTTTTTCACCGGTACCAATCAGCTTGATCGGTTTGCCAGTAACAGCGCGCATGGAAAGTGCTGCACCACCACGACCATCACCATCGATACGGGTGAGTACAAGACCTGTGATGCCGACGCGCTCATCAAAGTTTTTGGCGAGGTTGACCGCATCCTGACCGGTCAGTGAGTCAACTACCAGAAGAATTTCATGCGGTTTTCCTGCGGATTTGATTTCGGCCATCTCCACCATGAGTGGCTCGTCGATGTGTGTGCGCCCTGCGGTATCGAGGATCACCACGTCATATCCACCCAGTTTCGCAGCCTGTTCAGAACGGGCTGCAATCTCTACCGGGGTTTGACCCTCAACGATGGGTAGTGTGTCAATTCCGGTTTGCTCACCGAGTTGGCGCAATTGTTCTTGGGCGGCGGGACGTTTCACGTCCAGCGAAGCCATCAGAACTTTCTTCTTCTGCTTTTCTGTGAGGCGTTTAGCAATCTTCGCTGTTGTTGTGGTCTTACCGGAACCCTGAAGACCAACCATCATAACCGTGACAGGCGGCGTGGCGGATAGGCTGATCGGGTCTGCATCCGAACCAAGCATTGCTACCAGTTCGTCGTGCACGATCTTGACAACCATCTGGCCAGGCTTGACTGATTTTACAACTTCCGCACCTACGGCTTTTTCACGAACTTTTTCGGTGAAATCACGAACCACATCCAATGCCACATCAGCTTCGATAAGGGCACGACGTATTTCACGCAGGGCAGCAGACACGTCCTTGTCTGATAACGCACCGCGTTTGGTAAGTCCGTCAAAAATGCCGCCTAAGCGATCAGAAAGTGATTCAAACATTCCGTTTACTCTTTGGTTTGCGG
>CAWUJF010000300.1:0-4740 GCA_963922405.1 uncultured Hyphomicrobiales bacterium
CAATTTTTTCGAGGTTACCCAAGGCCTTTTCTTCAATAGTGGTCAGACCACCAAGAATATTGCCTTTTGTTGGCTGGCTGTCAGACAAGTCATCTGTCTGGTGAGCAAAAATCACGTCATCCTGGTAAGCCTGGAAGATTTTCATGAATTTGGCTGCTGCTTCTGGATTGGCGGCTCGTTTTTCACAAATATGCTCAGCACCGGTGATCTCAGATGTTTCACCAAAGCAACCATAGAGACCGTGAGGAACAAGCTTGTCATACATGTTACCGACTGTCGGGCATGAAGAAAGACCCGTTGTGGTATCGGACTCACCGCACTTTGTTGAAACCCAAAGATCAGTCAAAGGACGCTCTTCGCGTTGTAATTCACTAGCCCAATGGACAAATTCTTTTGCCTGACGGCTTGCTGCAGCAATTGTTGCGATGTCACCATTTTGTTCAATGGAAAATTCTGCAACCGGTTTGCCAGTTTTGCGGATACCGTCTGCAATGACCTTAGTCCATTGTGGCTCAATACCAATCACAATACAGGCCGCCACATTTGGGTTAGAACCGGTGCCGATCATTGTGCGGAAATGAAGGTCCAGGTCTTCGCCAAACTGCAAACGCCCGTAAGCGTGCGGCAAAGCCATGGTACCCTGAATATTGTTCGCTACTGCTTCACATGCAGCGTTCGAAATATCGTCCACCGGAAGAATTGCAACATAGTTTCTTACACCAACGCGGCCATTTTCGCGGACATAGCCATGAATTGTTCTGTTCTCATACATCTTGTCTATCTCCTACCAGCGTTTCGTTTTCACATTGTGTGTGTGGACGTGGCCACCTTTTTCAACAGAGGCAACCACTTTACCGATGTCTTCGCCATACTTTATGATTGTGTCACCTTCGGAAAGGTCCTGCAGTGCCACCTTGTGACCGATCGGCACATCGGCGTTAGCCACCATCTTAAAATCTGAATTGTCATGTGTGATCACGCAGAGCATTTCTGTTCCTGCTGTCAGACCCTCTACAACCACGACGCCAACATTATCTTTTTCGTCGTGAACCAAAAGCTGTGGAATAGCCAAGTGCTTTCTCCCTATAAAATTAACTACGCCTATATATCACTCTGTGAAAGTCTTATACAAGAGTACTTGTAAAAAAATTTTTCTATGCGATATAATAGGCGGAGAATTTTTTGGGAAAAAACATGTCCAATACCGCAACAGCTGCTGCTCCATTGTATCAACAAGTCTACGATGCTGTTTTTGCACAGATCGTATCTGGAGAGTTGGGTCCCGGTGTGATGCTGCCTAGTGAAATGGATCTCGCCGCTTTTCACAAAGTGAGCCAGGGCACCGCCCGTAAAGCATTAATGGAACTGGAACAATCGGGCGTCGTTGAGCGAAAGCAGGGACGTGGCACTTTTGTTGCGGCGACAACACCTGAAACCGCGCTTTATCATTTTTTCCGACTGCGCCGCAAAGATGGCACGCAAGCCATACCTGAAGAACGTCCGGCAAATGTTGTGGTGCGAAACGCGACACGCGCTGAGGCAAGTGCCTTGATGCTGACCGGCAAGAAAGTGATTGATATTCGCCGCACACGATCAGTGGACAGTGAGGTGGCATGTCACGAAATATGCATCCTGGATGCAAATACATTTGCCGGCCTGAAAGACCGAGACCCGCTTACAAGCGCTTTGTATCCTATATATCAACGACTTTACGGCGTTCACATCAATCGGGCAGACGAAAAGATCAAGGCAATAGCGGCAAAGGGTGAAATTGCTGCGGCTTTGGAAATTGAAGAAGACACTCCGATTTTAATGGTTGAAAGAATAGCTCTTGGAATCGATGGGAAGCCCGTTGAGTTCAGGTTGAGCTATTTCAAATCAGACAAATTCCACTATTCGGTGGCCCTTAAATAACTCGTATCAGTACTTACAGGAAGGATAACGGCATGGCCCGTAAATACCTCAAGAAAGCAACAATGACTTCAGCAACCGGCGCGTCTGATGTACGCGATACGGTTCAAAATATTCTGGATGATATCGAAGCGCGCGGGGACGAAGGTGCCCTGTCCTATGCCGCAAAGTTTGATCAGTATGAAGGTAATATCAAGCTGACCAAAGAGGAAATCGATGCGGCTGCGGCACTTGTTCCTGAAAAGTTGAAGCGCGATATCGAATTTGCCCACAACAATGTTCGCCGTTTTGCCGAAGCACAGATGACCACATTACAGAATGTGGAGATCGAAGTGGTTCCTGGCCTGACATGCGGCCAAAAGAGCATCCCGGTGACAACTGCAGGGTGTTACATCCCCGGTGGTCGCTACAGCCACATCGCGTCAGCCATTATGACTGTAACGACTGCCAGTGTAGCTGGTTGCAAGAACATCATCGCCTGCTCTCCGCCGCGCCCAGGCGTTGGTATTGCGCCTGCGATTATTTACGCCGCGCATATTTGTGGTGCAGACACAATTCTTGCTCTTGGGGGTGTTCAGGGTGTTGCTGCAATGGCTTTCGGTCTGTTTGGATTACCTAAAGCAGACATTCTTGTGGGGCCCGGCAATCAGTTTGTGGCTGAAGCAAAGCGCATTCTTTATGGCCGCGTGGGCATCGATATGTTTGCTGGTCCGACTGACAGTCTTATTCTGGCAGACAAGACTGCTGACGCTGAAATCGTGGCAGCGGATTTGGTTGGTCAGGCAGAACACGGATACAATTCTCCTGTTTGGCTTGTTACAGACGATGAAGACCTGGCAAAGCGCGTGATGGATATTGTGCCAGGCCTTATTGCCGATCTGCCGGAAGTAAACAGCCAGAATGCCGAAGCCGCTTGGCGGGACTATGCCGAGGTTATCATCTGTGACGACCGCATTGAAATGGCAGCCACTTCTGATGAATACGCCCCAGAACACCTGACTGTGCAGGCGGAAGATCTGGATTGGTGGCTTGAAAACCTGAACTGTTACGGCTCACTCTTCCTTGGTGAGGAAACAACCGTGGCATTTGGCGATAAAGCATCTGGGACAAACCACGTTCTGCCAACATCAGGCGCAGCAAAATATACAGGCGGCCTTTCAGTTCATAAGTATATGAAAATCGTGACCTGGCAGCGGGCAACCAAAGATGGTGCGAAACCGATTGCGGAAGCAACTGCACGTATCTCTCGTCTGGAAGGCATGGAAGGTCACGCGCGCACGGCTGATATCCGTCTAGCCAAATACTTCCCAGGAGAATCCTTCGATCTGAGCGCATCCGCTGAAGTAGTGGAATAGACAAGGCCATGGAGGAGAACCGTCACATCAAGCTTTTTGACCTTTCCGGTAAAGTAGCCTGTGTTACCGGGGCGAGTAGCGGGCTTGGTAAGCGTGCTGCCGATATTTTGATATCCGCAGGTGTTCGCGTCGTGGGTGTTGCCAGACGTGAGGAAATGCTCGCTGATTGGGTTGCAGAGCATAATGGCGGTGAGGCAAAGGCTGGTTATGTGGTTGCCGACCTCGCAGATCGGTCTGAACTGCCTGCTACTATTCAGTCGGTAGAAAAGGTGTTTGGTGCGCCGGATATCCTCATCAATGCGGCTGGTATCAATACCCGGCAAACTGCGAATGAAGTAACGCCTGAGAAATGGGATATTTCTGTAGACCTTAATCTGGCGGTTCCATTTTTTCTGGCCCAGGCATTTGCGCCTGCAATGCGGGAAAAAGGATTTGGCAGGATTGTGAACTTTGCATCACTGCAGAGTTTTCGAGCCTTTCCAGGTGGCATAGCCTATGGTGCCACCAAAGGCTGTGTAGCACAGTTAACGAGAGCGATGGCAGAGGCCTGGTCGAAGGACGGGATTACAGCAAATGCAGTAGCGCCCGGCTTTTTCAGGACAGAGTTAACCTCTGTTGTCTTCAATGATCCTGAAAGATCAGCAAGAAATGCAGCACAGACCTGTATCGGTAGAAATGGTGAACCAGAAGATATGGACGGACCTATATTGTTCTTGTGCTCTGATGCTTCGGCTTATGTGACTGGTCAGATTTTATCTGTAGACGGAGGATATACGGCAAAATGAAGGCTTTGGTTTATACCGATGTGGAAGAGCTCACCTATAAAGACTGTCCTCAGCCTTCAGCGGGTGAAAACGAATCTCTCATACAGATTATGGCTTCTGGCATTTGCGGTTCAGACATGCATGCGTTTCTCGGGCATGATGAGAGACGTCCGTCACCCTTGATCCTTGGGCATGAGGCTTCAGGCGTAATTGTCGAAGGTGTGGATAAGGGAAAGCGCGTTACGATTAATCCGCTTGTCAGTTGCGGTGTCTGCCGGGATTGCAAAGCCGGCCGAACGAATTTGTGTGCTTACAGGCAGATCATTTCCATGCCTCCACGAGAGGGAGCCTTCGCGCAATACGTCTCAATGCCAAGGGAAAACCTGATTGAGGTTCCAGATCATGTGGCATTTGAAAAAGCCGCCCTTTGTGAACCGATTGCCTGTGGCTGGCACGCTGTTCGCCTGGGAACAAAAGTTTTGGACGGAAAGCCCCAAGATCAGAAATGTCTGGTGATTGGTGGTGGTGCGATCGGCGTGGGAGCTGCTGTGTCCCTGTCCGCATTTGGTTACGAGGACATCACACTTTTTGAACCCAATCCGGTGCGGCGAGAAAAATTGCAGGAGTTAAGCAATTTCAAGACTGTGGAACCCGGTTCAAATGATGGAGAAATGGCTAACAGCTTTGATCTCGTGATTGACGGTGTGGGC
>CAWUJF010000301.1:0-4718 GCA_963922405.1 uncultured Hyphomicrobiales bacterium
CCAGAATTCTCCATTGGCAACCTTTGAATTTTTGGTTGCATGTATCTCAAAAATTTCCGGATAACCGTCCATCGTTGGCGCGGCGGGGTGCGCATGTAACGCGCCAAATCGCTTACCAAAAGCAATATGTTGCTCTGGGTGAATTTCCTTTTGGTCTTTAAAGAACAAGACCTGGTACAACAAAAACGCCTGTTGGATTTCCTGAAATTGGTTGTCTGGAACCGGTTTGCTAAGATCTACTCCGTAAATCTCTGCGCCCAAGTTAGGCGCGAAAGGCTTGGCTTCAATCAGATCAAAATCATTCGTTTTTGTGGCTACCATCTGGACTCCACCCCGTATGTTTCTTTCGTAATGCCATCAACGTCTCGTACTGACATTAGACAGATATTTCTTGATATGCCAGTTGTTTGCTTGCTCATTAATTGCAGCAAATAAGCTCAACGCTGAGCGGTTCCTAAGGAACACAAGTGTGAGGCACTTTGAGATCTAATCAATGAAAATTAGTGTGAGCAAATCAAAGCGGAATGTAAAATCTTGCGCTTTTTCCTATCCCCGTCATCACATTATTGTCACCAGCAGGATGAGTGTCTTGAGATCGCCAAGATCTGCTTCATCTTATTAACAATAATACAAAACTCGCACGCCTTTGTTACTTATTCGAGACCAACACACCGGTGCGAAAAAAAAGGTCTCGATTACAAAATGATCTTAAAACGGGAGGAAAAAATATGTCTTCATATCGCATTGCACGATTTTCAAATAGTTTTTCCGTGCAGTCCATCACAGCATTAGCGTTTGTCTTTGTTCTGGGTTTTACAGCAAGCATTGCAAAAGCGGAAGACCGCAGTAATTGGCCCAAGAGTTTCTCTGTTGGTACCGCAAGCCAAGGGGGTACATATTTCGTTTATGGTTCAGGTTGGACAAACATGGTTTCCGAAGCACTCGGAATTCCAGGTGGTGCGGAAGTAACCGCCGGACCGGTTCAAAACGCTGCATTGGTTCAAACGGGTGATCTGGATTTTGCCATGGTAACAATGGGTCCAGCATTTGATGCCATTAATGGAAAGAGTGCTCTGGCGCCGGGTCTCAAACATGACCAGATACGAGCAATTTTCCCAATGTATAAAACAGCTTTTCATATCATGACCCTGAAAAGTTCTGGCATTGATAGTTTCGAAAAGATTCCTGACGGTGCAACAATTGGTTTTGGACCTGTTGGCGGTACACCTGGCACCTACTGGCCACGGTTCTTTGAATCACTAGGTAAAAGTGCAACAGCACGTCATGGCGGTGCTGCAGATCTTGCCGGTCAGCTACAAGATGGTCTGATCGATGTTTATACATGGGCTGCGGGCGTACCGTTCCCTGCATTCTCTCAAGTCGAAGCGCAAGCTGACGTGAACTTTTTTGGCCTAACAAATGAGCAAGCAGAGAAGATTGTAGCAGAACATCCAGTATCACCATTTACGATACCTGCTGGCACCTATCCATCTCAAAAAGAAGATCATGCAAGTGTGTCCATGTGGAATTTCGCCATAGCTCGAGCTGATCTGCCTGAAGATTTCGTATACGCAGTCGTTGATACGGTTATGAAGAATAATCCGAAAATGCTTGAAATTCACAAAGCTGCGGTTGAGACGCTGCCAGAGAATTTCGATAAAAACCAGTTTATTCCCTGGCATCCAGGTGCCGTGAAATGGTTCAAAGAAAACGGCTTTAACATCGACTCCGCATTAGGTGGATGATCTGTCATTTGATTGATTGAGCCCTGAGCCCGAGACGCCGTCACAGCGCCTCGGGTTTAATTGCTGTAAGGTGGAGCAAAAATGTCGGATGCATTAAAATTTGAAACGACAGAAGGTGATGAAAAGGAATCTAAGTCGCTTGCAGGCTGGCAGGGAAGTGCATTCGGACTGCTCTGTGTCCTTTATGCAGCTTGGCATCTTTATAGTCTCAATATTGCCCCGCTCGAAACATGGCTATTCCGGATACTACATATTACCGGCGCATTGGTTTTGGGTTTTGGATTAACAACTGTACTTTTGTCGTCAAACGATAAACGCGTTAAAAATTTGACCTTAGAACGCGGGATAGCTGCAGTTTGCGCAATTCCAGTACTCTATGCGTTAGGTCTAACCACCTATGGATTGTTCATTTTCTGGCAAACCGGTAGTGTCCAAAATTCAGAAACACTGTTCACATATTTTGGCATATCACTCGCTCTTGGTTCGGTAGGAGCTGTTATTGCCGGGTGGTTTTTGCGTGGCAATGAAAACACCGTTGCCCCACTGGACTGGGTATTAATTGCTGCCAGCTTAGCATCTACGGGTTTTATCATCCTTAGTCTTGATGCTTTAAGCCTGCGCTTGCGGGCCGGCACACCTTTTGCGGATCCTCAAAACGCCTGGGCTGCATTTGTGATAGTCCTATTGATGCTTGAACTCACACGCCGTGTAGCCGGACTTGCACTTGTTGTAATTGCCGCGATATTTGTGGGATACACGTTCTTAGGTCCCTGGCTTCCAGGCTTTCTAGAACACCGTGGTTATGACGCAAAACGCTTTTTTTCCTATGTCTTCACCGACAACGGCATTCTTGGACCCACAACTGCGGTGTCTTCCACTTATATCATCCTGTTCATTATATTCGCTGCCTTTCTGCAAAGTTCGAAAGTGGGTGATTATTTTGTGAACCTTGCTTTTGCCACAGCAGGACGCGCTCGTGGCGGTCCGGCAAAGGTAGCGGTGTTTGCGTCCGGCCTCATGGGAATGATAAACGGCACGTCAGCGGGGAATGTTGTCTCAACAGGATCGCTTACGATCCCTCTTATGAAACGCGTGGGTTACCGTCCTCAGTCCGCTGGAGCTATTGAAGCAGCCGCCTCAACAGGTGGTCAAATCATGCCACCTATCATGGGTGCAGGTGCATTCATCATGGCTGAAATCACCGGTATTCCTTATACCGAGCTGGTTATCTCCGCGATTATTCCTGCAGTGCTTTACTTTGTATCCATATATTTCATGGTCGATTTCGAAGCACGCCGCCTCAACATGCGCGGTATGACAAATGATGAACTTCCAAAATTCAGAGAACTGGCGAAACAAGCCTTCCTGTTCCTACCCATAGCAATACTGATAGGCTCTCTCTTTTTAGGTTATTCAGTGATTAGAGCTGGCACACTTGCGATCGCTTCAGCAGCAGTCGTCAGTTGGCTTACACCCTATCGAATGGGTCCAATGTCAATTATTGAGGCGCTCAGAAACGCTTCTCAGATGTCAATTCAGATCATCACTGTGTGCGCAACTGCAGGTATCATCGTCGGGGTAATTTCCCTCACTGGCGTTGGAGCGAGGTTTTCATCATTATTGTTTGAGCTGGCTGAAGCAAGTACTCTGCTAGCACTTATTTTCGCAATGATGATCTCTATCATTCTTGGAATGGGCATGCCCACTACAGCAGCTTATGCAGTGGCAGCGTCTGTTGTAGCTCCAGGTCTAATTGGACTTGGTATCGAACCACTTGTTGCGCACTTCTTTGTTTTCTATTTTGCGGTTGTCTCTGCAATAACACCTCCAGTTGCGCTCGCCGCCTATGCAGGGGCAGCAATCTCAGGCGCAGAACCAATGCGAACCTCCGTCACGAGTTTCCGTGTAGGTCTAGCTGCCTTTATTGTACCGTTTATGTTTTTCTACAGTCCAGGCCTTTTGTTGCAGGCCGATATTACCACTGTCATGCTCAACGCACTCACGGCAATCATTGGCGTTTACTTCCTTTCAGGTGCAGTCCAGGGCTATCTTAACAGTCCACTTAATCCTTTCTGGCGGATCTTACTTTTGGTTGCCGCACTTTGCATGATTTCCGGAGATTGGCGGACAGATCTCATTGGCATAGTAATTGGCTCCGGGCTTTGGCTGAAAACAAAGCGCGAAACAAATCCCGAAGCAATTCATGAGATTGAAAAGCAATCATAAAAACCAAACGGAATTCAGGAATTTGAAGAAATTATCATCGCAATTTCGTCTTTGAGGCTCATTCTTTCTTTCCTGAGCTGAGTTTCATAAATCTCTGACACGGGTTCTACCCCGGTCTCGATCCTATGAATTTTTCTGTTCAGCACATGATAATCATCTGCAAGCTTGGCAAAATGTGCATTGTTCATTTTCAAGTGATGAAGATTTTCTGTGTGCTCAGGAAATTCTTCTGCAAGTTCATGTGGGACATGAGACAATTTTCGTTCTCCTTTTAAATCAGTTTCAATCGGGTCAGCTGGACTACAGAAACTACCGAATATGTTTCTGTTCGGGATGTAACGTTTTTCCCAGAATGTGCTCACTTCTGCCGATCACATCGCCACTGGATCCCACTATCAATGGATCAGCCAACCCCACCAGGGCTTCGTCTTTGTCAGGGTAGGGTAGTGAACTCAAGAAGTGACGTAGGCAGTTTAACCGTGCTCTCTTTTTGTCGTTGGATTTAATAATCACCCAAGGCGCATCGGCAGTGTCTGTGTAAAAGAACATCGCTTCCTTTGCTTCAGTATAATCTTCCCATTTGTCCAATGATTCACGATCAATTGGCGATAGCTTCCATTGCTTTAATGGTTCAATTTCCCGGGACTTAAAGCGATTGAGTTGCTCCGGCTGTGTAACAGAAAACCAATATTTGAAGAGAATTATTCCAGAACGGACCATCATTCTTTCTAGTTCAGGAGCTTCGCG
>CAWUJF010000302.1:0-4718 GCA_963922405.1 uncultured Hyphomicrobiales bacterium
CACAACGGTGTCCTTGTCACCTTCGCTTGCACGGTTTTCTGTATCGATAGTCTGATTGTTGATGATTGCCGCGCCATTATTGATGTCACAAGGGATAATATTCATTCCCGGTGAACCGATGAAATGGCCCACAAATGTATGTTCAGGCCGTTCGAACAAATCCTTGGGAGTACCGATTTGAACCACTTCACCCACATTCATAACCACGACCTTGTCGGCAAAGGTCAGTGCCTCGGTCTGGTCATGGGTCACATAGATCATGGTGCGATTTACGCGCGCATGCAGTTCCTTGAGTTTGGAACGAAGTTGAAACTTCAAATGCGGATCAATAACGGTGAGGGGCTCATCAAACAGGATCGCATTCACATCCGTGCGCACAAGGCCGCGGCCCAGCGAAATTTTCTGCTTGCCGTCCGCAGTCAACTTCGAAGCACGACGGTCAAGCATGGCGGTGAGGTCGGTCATCTCAGCCACCTCAAGCACACGGGATTTGACGGTGGCCTCATCGACACCGCGATTTCTAAGTGGAAACGCAAGATTGTCGAACACCGTCATAGTGTCGTAGACGACTGGAAACTGGAAGACCTGCGCAATATGCCGTTCTTCCGGCGTTGCGTGGGTGACATCAGTCTCATCAAAAAAGACCTGCCCGTGAGATGGATCCAGCAGGCCGGAAATAATGTTCAACAGCGTAGTCTTGCCACAACCGGAAGGGCCCAGCAGAGCGTATGCACCGCCATCATCCCATTCGAGATTGAGTTCCTTCAACGCCCAGTCTTCCTCTTTATGCGGATTGGGCAGATAGCTGTGCTTTAAGTTGTCGAGCTTGATGCGTGCCATCTAATTAGCACCCCCATACGCAAGCTGACCATCACCTTGAAAATAATAGCAATTTTCGCTGTTAAAATAGAGATCAGCCTCATTTCCCGCTTCAAACGGATGAATGCCATGGGCCAGAGACACCCAGGCGCGATCAAAGGCGTCAAAGTGGATCATGCTCTCAGAGCCGCTCAGCTCCGCAACCTTCACCGTACCTTTGATCGTCACATTCTTGTCTCCGGAATTGTCTGGCAGAACATGATGGGGGCGAATGCCAACGGTATAGTCTCCATCAGGCATGGATTTGTTCTTGATTGGCCAGGACAAGTTATCGTTGACGATGATCTTCTTGCCGGATTTCTTGACCGGAACCGTATTGATTGGCGGTTCGGAAAACACTGCAGCACTCGTCAGGTTTGCAGGTGTGCGATAAATCCTGCTGCTAGGTCCGAAATCTGCAACTTTTCCCTCATGAAGCGCAGCGGTATATCCGCCCAGAAGCAGAGCTTCAGAAGGTTCAGTGGTGGCGTAAACCACGACGCAGTTTCTTTCTTCAAAAATCCGGGGCAATTCATCCCGTAATTCTTCGCGCAGTTTAAAGTCTAGATTGGCAAGCGGTTCATCCAGCAAAACGAGATCGGAGTTCTTCACCAGCGCACGCGCCATTGCGGTCCGTTGTTGCTGGCCCCCTGAAAGCTCCGAAGGGTTCCTGTCCAGCAGCGGGGAGATTTTCAGGAGCTCCGCCATCTCGCCCACACGGGTTTTGATTTCAGAAGCAGGAACGCGGGACACACGCAAAGGGGAGGCGATGTTGTCGAAAACGCTCATATTGGGGTAATTGATAAACTGCTGATACACCATGGAAACATTGCGCTTTTGTACGGCGACGCTGGTGACATTCTGACCATTGAACCAGACTTCACCCGTGGATGGCTTCTCAAGCCCAGCCATCAGTTGCAGCAGCGTAGTTTTCCCTGAAAGTGTGGTGCCCAGAAGCACATTGAAGTGACCAGGTTCAAGTTTCAGGTCTGTAGAATAAATATGGGTTTCATCAGAGACGTGTTTGCTAACATCCTTTAATTCAAGCAAGATTGATCCCCTTTTGCTTCAGCCATTAGCAGTGTTTCTGAAAATTGGCCCGGCGTAAAAATCTACACCGGGCCGCCTGTCAGGAGGAATAAGTACCAGCCTTATTGAGCCCAACGTTTGACAAGCTCGTCGTAATTGACGGTTTCACCTTGCGGTTTTTCATTGGCAAGCTTCGCCTTGGCGCCGCCTTTGCCCAACCACTCGGATGGATCTTTCTCTGCATTCAGACGAGGACCACAACCGCCATAGGTGTTGTTGGCTTTATCCGCCCGTTCCATACGAGACATGATCGTGTCCATTTCACCCGCAAGGCGATCCATAGCCTCCTGTGGTGTAAACGCACCGGAGTTCACATCACCGATTTGCTGCCACCAAAGCTGTGCCAATTTCGGATAGTCCGGAACGTTTACACCGGTCGGAGACCAGTTCACACGGTCGGGAGAACGGTAAAATTCGATCAAACCACCAAGTTTCGGAGCACGTTCAGTAAAGCTCTCATGATTTACTGTGGAGTCACGAATGAAGGTCAGACCCACATGGCTCTTCTTCACATCTACTGTTTTGGAAACCACAAACTGGGCATATAGCCATGCAGCTTTCGCACGATCAGTTGGCGTGGATTTCAGGATTGTCCACGAACCGGCGTCCTGATAACCGAGTTTCTGGCCTTCTTCCCAGTATGGACCATGCGGAGATGGTGCCATTCTCCAGAGCGGATTGCCTGCGTCATCAACGGTGTTGTTGCCGTCTGATTTGGGCGCAACCATTGAAGCGGTAAACGCTGTGTACCAGAAGATTTGCTGAGCTACATTGCCCTGTGAAAGTGCAGGAAGTGACTGGTAGAAGTCAAAGTCTGCAGCACCTGGAGGCGCGTATTGGCGAAGCCATTCATCCCATTTGCGAATCGCATAAACCGCAGCCGGACCGTTTGTTCCACCACCTCTGGAAACAGAAGCACCGGAAGGATTACATGAACCTTCGTCCATGCGAATTCCCCATTCATCAATAGGGCGACCGTTTGGCTTGCCTTTCGAACCAGCCCCAGCCATGGAGAGCCAGGCATCTGTCATGCGCCATCCCAGGTCAGGTGCACGCTTGCCGTAGTCCATATGACCATACACTCGGACACCGTCGATTTCTTTCACATCATTGGTAAAGAAGTCAGCGATATCCTCATAGGCAGACCAGTTTTTCGGAACACCAAGGTCATAACCGTATTTAGCCTTAAACTTTTCTTTGAGTTCAGGCTTGTCGAACCAGTCCTTGCGGAACCAGTAAAGGTTCGCAAACTGCTGATCCGGCAGCTGATACAGTTTGCCATCCGGGCCGGTGGTGAATGACTTGCCGATAAAGTCTTCCACATCAAGACCTGGATTGGTCACGTCTTTACCGTCACCGGCCATGAAGTCTGACAGGTTCACCGCCAGTTGGAGACGGGAGTGTGTGCCGATCAAATCAGAGTCGTTGATATACGCATCATACAGGTTACGACCGGTCTGCATTTGAGTTTGCACCGCCTGAACCACTTCACCTTCGCCGAGCAACTGGTGATTGACTTTAATGCCTGTGATTTCTTCGAAAGCTTTGGTGAGGGTCTTTGACTCATACTCATGCGTCGGGATTGTTTCCGACAACACGTTAATTTCCATTCCTGCAAATGGCTTGGCCGCATTCACAAACCATTCCATTTCAGCTTCTTGCTCCGCTACTGATAAAGCGGAGGGCTGGAACTCATCACTAATCCATTTTTTGGCTTCTTCCATTCCCGCAAATGCGCCTGACATGCCCATTTGAAGCGCAATGGTTGCCACAGATGCCATGAGCAACTTTTTCATGAAATTCTCCTCCCTTGATTAAACACACTAATGCGATTTCGCACCGCATTAGGTGATGGTTAATCGAAATATGAAAATAAACGAAAGTCAATAGAAAATATCTTGAAAAAAACGAAAAAAAACGCAAATATGTGAAAAACAGGGAGTGCAAAGCCTGGGAAATGTTAACGCCGAGACAGATCGAGATTCTGGAGATCGCCCGCGGAAAAGGCCATGTGAATGTGGAACTGCTTTCATCGATGTTCGATGTTACTCCGCAGACAATTCGCAAAGACCTCAATGACTTATGCAATATCGGTGAATTGAACCGAGTGCATGGCGGTGCGGTATTTCCATCCAACACGGTCAACCTGGCATATCTGGCACGGCGTGAAATTTCCGCAGACGGCAAATCGCAAATTGGTTCGACAGTAGCCAGGATGATACCGGACGATGCTTCCGTAATTTTGAACATTGGCACCACCACAGAGCAGGTGGCGAGGGGACTGAGCAGCCATAAGGGACTGATGGTCATCACCAACAATCTCAATGTGGCGCATATCCTCTCAGAAGCACCTGGCATTGAACTGGTCGTAGCAGGTGGCATGGTGCGCAAATCAGATGGCGGCATCGTGGGAGAAGCGGCGATCGATCTGATCCGTCAGTTCAAGGTTGACTACGCTGTTATAGGCGCTTCAGCCATAGATGAAGAAGGGTCATTGCTTGATTTTGACTACCGTGAAGTACGCGTTTCCAAGGCAATTATGGAGCAGGCGCGTAAAACCATACTGGTAGCTGATCACACCAAATTTGAGCGCAAGGCGCCAGTGGAAATCGGAAAACTATGTGACGTTGATATGTTCATTACAGACGTTCTGCCACCCAAGGCTATCCAGCAATATTGTGGTGAGGACGAAGTGGAAGTTGTGGTGACCCAGACGTCTGAGCAAACTGTGGCTGCGGAATGACTGAAAAAGATCCGACACAAACCAGTCG
>CAWUJF010000303.1:0-4692 GCA_963922405.1 uncultured Hyphomicrobiales bacterium
TTGGTCTTGTTTCACTTCTGCCGCTTTGTACAGCATTTCTATTTTCCATATACCTTATCCTGACCCGCATCTCAGGAAGTGCCACAGATCCGCTGGTAATGCAGTTTTATGCAGGGATTGGCGGTGTCATACTCTGCAGCCTTGTAATGGGCATAGGCACAACTGTTGGAGCTGAAGATTTCTCATTCACCATGCCTGAAACATCCCGTGCCTGGGCTTTGGTCTTGGGAATAGGATTGTTTGCGTCGGCTTCACACCTACTGATCGTAATCTCGTTCTCAATGGCTCCGGCATCCATTCTAGCACCTTTCCAATATGTGGAGATTGTCAGCGCCACCATATTGGGTTTGCTAATCTTTGGTGATTTCCCAGATCTCACAAAATGGGTCGGCATCTTCATAATCATTGGGTCAGGAATTTACATTTTCATGCGGGAACGAAAATTGGAACAACAGGAAAAACAAGCTCCAGCTCAATCAGTTGAGCCTGCCTTAACCACCGCTTAACCATACTTTTTCGTCAAATATAAAAGTTCAATTGTTATGCTCTGTCTCAATCGGGGACATATTTAAGAGATACAAAATGGACTTTTCAGAGTTTTTAAATGATTCCAACAAAATCACTGACGAAGATGTAATCAGGCTTCGCCGTGAAGTTTTTCATGACATGCTGGTTTCAAGGGTAGAAGCTGAAGCTGTATTCGCGTTAAATAATTCCGTACAGGATACATCAAAAAACTGGAATGAGTTCTTTGTTGAGGTGATGACTGACTATTGCATTAATCAGGCAAAACCAAGGGGTTATATTTCCGACAACAATGCTGAATGGCTGATCAAGCAAATTGACCATGATGGACATCTGGACACCAATTCCGAACTGGAACTGCTTGTGAAAGTGATAGAACGTGCAAGCGAAGTTCCCACTCAATTATCCGCATACGCATTGAACCAGGTCAAAATTGCTGTTTTGGAGGGCAATGGTGCATTGCTATGTGATAACGAGCTTAAACCAGGCGTCATTGGCGAGCCGGAGGCGAAGCTTATTCGTCGCATCATGTACGGTGTGGGCGCAGAGGGACGCATTGCGATTTCCAAAGAAGAAGTGGAAGTACTGTTTGATTTGAATGATCAGACAGTTGAAGCAGAAAACGACCCGGAATGGACAGATGTATTCATGAAGGCAGTCGCTTGCCATCTGATGGCAGCAGGTGGACATCAGATTGCAGATCGACAGGAAGCGCTGCGCCGTGAGAAATGGTTGGCAGATACCAGCACTGACGTTGCTGGATTCCTGTCTAAGACACTTTCTTCAGTGGGGGATATTATGCGTAGCGGTGGTTTCAGCACCCGTTCCATGGAAGACGCATGGGCAGAACGCAATCAGGATTTAATTGCGCGTCAAAAACAGACAAACCCAGTTGACGAGATGGAAGCACATTGGCTAACCGAACGTATCGGTCGTGATGGCATAATTCATGAAAATGAAAAGGCTCTTCTTTCTTATTTGAAGAAAGAAAGCATCAGCTTACACCCTTCACTTGCTAAATTAATTGAAAAAGTAGCTTGAAGCTATTGAAATTAATGAAATTATGAGATGGTAGGGCCGAATATTTTTTCAAACTCGGCCCTCAATACGCTGTCAAATTCGCTCATGGTGACGGGAATTCCTAAATCCACAAGGCTTGTGACACCATGTCCCCGGACACCACAAGGTATGATCCCGTCATAGTGTGATAGATCCGGTTCCACATTGATTGAAATCCCGTGAAATGAGACCCATTTCCGAAGTCGAATTCCAATCGCTGCAACTTTGTCTTCTCGCAGTGTACCATCCTCAAGGGGGGCTTTTTCGGGCCGTTTGACCCATACGCCGACTCGGTCTTCCCGCCTTTCTGCGGTGATGTTCAAGGCGGCCAGTGAATTGATGGTCCATTGTTCAAGAGCGGAGACAAATTGCCTGACATCCTGCTTTCGCTTTGAAAGATCAAGCATCACATAACAAATCCTCTGACCAGGACCGTGGTAAGTATGCTCTCCACCACGTCCGGTTTTGTATACCGGAAACCGTTGATCCAGAAGATCACTATCCTTTGCCCGTGTGCCGGCCGAGTAGAGTGGGGGATGTTCCAGCAACCAGACACGTTCCATTTCCTCACCAGTATGGATTCTTGCCGCAAGCTCCTCCATACGGGAAACTGAAGCTTCATAGTCTGCTAAATCTTCCGATATTTCCCAGCGAACGGCCTGATTGTCAGAACGAAGAAAGGAATGCTCAAGCTTTTCACGAGGGATTTGGTTTAAAACTGTCATAGGTTCTGTTTGAAGGATTTAGAGGTTAGTTTCAATAGTATCATGCGTCTGTTCAATTAAACGGGCAAAGAAAGTTCGACCCATAGCAAAATGGGACTGAATGCGCATAATTTTGGGATGAGAGCTTAGACCATTGCCAACAGACAGTGCTTACAACCATTTGTTTAATGGTGCGGCCGAGAAGACTCGAACTTCCACGGGTTTTACCCCACAGCGACCTCAACGCTGCGCGTCTACCAATTCCGCCACGACCGCACAGTCTGGGCAGGTAGGGGCAGATAGCAAACGGCACATGGGTTGTGAAGGCCTCAATCGCGGAATAATCAGCCAGCATGATCGAATGGCGAATTTCATCTGACCCGGTCGGGTACCCGGAGGCCACTCAGTGGATGTCGGATCGCGCTGACGCCATCATTGCCGGGGAGGCGGGCGAGTGCGTCTGGCTGCTGGAGCATCCGCCGCTGTACACGGCCGGGACGTCAGCCCGCCCAGAAGACTTGCTGGACCGGCGCTTTCCGGTCTTCGAGGCCAAGCGCGGCGGCCAGTACACCTATCACGGCCCAGGCCAGCGGGTTGCCTATGTCATGCTGGACCTGAACCGGCGGGGCAGGGATGTCCGTCAGTTCGTAAACAATCTGGAGGAATGGGTGATCCGGACCCTCGATACGTTCCAGGTCAGGGGAGAGCGGCGCGACGGGCGCGTCGGCGTCTGGGTCCAGCGTCCGGAGAAGTCGCTCGCACCGGACGGCAACCCGGCCGAGGACAAGATCGCAGCCATCGGAGTGCGCATTCGCCGGTGGGTTTCGTTCCACGGCATTTCAATCAATCTGGAGCCCGATCTTTCACACTATGACGGGATCGTGCCTTGCGGCATCGATCAGCATGGTGTGACTTCTCTTGTGGATCTGGGTCTGCCCGTGACCATGGCTGATCTCGACGTGGCGCTCCGCCAGAGTTTCGAAGGGGTTTTTGGCCAGAGCTGAGCCCATTTGTGATTATCTGCGACGGTTTAGGCGGTGGCAACGTTGGACAATTGGGTCATATTCGGGGCATCCCTGCGTAAGCACGCTATGGGTTCAATGAGACGGAAAGGGAGAGAAGACATGAAAAAAGGTTTCGCAGGTGCATTGGCTGCCCTTGTGATGATGGGCGCCGGGGCCGCAGTTGCCGCCGAGTGCGACATGAAGCTGGGCGAGAAGACGTTCAAGGCCTGCAAGGCCTGTCACAAGCTGGAAGACGGCAAGAACGGTGTCGGTCCGCACCTGTTCGGCATCGTCGACCGGCCGGTCGCCAGCATCGACGGCTTCAAGTATTCCAAGGCGCTGACCGCCTATGCCGAAGGCGGCGCCGTGTGGGATGCTGCCCGGCTGGATGCTTTCATCACCAAGCCAAAGAACGAAGTGAAGGGCACCAAGATGGCCTATGGCGGCCAGAAGAAGGAAGATCGCCGCGCGGCACTGATCTGCTATCTGGCGACCATCAAGTAAGCTTCTTTACAATTTGACTAAATTCGCCCCCGGGTCCCTGGATTCCGGGGGCGTTTTCTATCAAGCGGAAGAGTTGCCCCAAACGGCCCGAAACCTCCGGCTGCGGCAAGTCGGCCCGTTGCCTGATCCGACATCTCCACGATAGAGAACTGTGGAATGCGCGATTCCTTAAGAGGTTCGCGTCACATGGGGTAGCAACGCGCTGACGAGGAGCAACACATGGCCGATGCGGCAGCTCACGGGCACGAACACCAGAAGAGCTTCTTCACCCGGTGGTTCTGTTCGACAAACCATAAAGATATCGGGACGCTTTACCTGATCACCGCCGGCTTCATGGGCCTTGTGGCGGTGTTCTTCACCATGGTGATGCGCGCCGAACTGATGCATGCGGGTGTCGACCTGGCGATCTTCCAGGATGCTGACGGCAACCCGAACGGGCATATGTGGAACGTTTACATCACGGGCCACGGCATTCTGATGATGTTCTTCGTCATCATCCCGGCCATGTTTGGCGGGTTCGGTAACTACTTTATGCCGCTGCAGATCGGTGCGCCCGACATGGCGTTCCCGCGGATGAACAACCTGTCATACTGGCTGTACGTGGCGGGTTGTATCATGGCGCTGCTGTCGGTCGTGGTGCCGGGCGGCAATGGTCAGGGCGGTTCCGGCGTCGGCTGGGTGCTCTATGCGCCGCTGTCGACGTCCGAGCAGGGCATGGCCACGGACTTTGCCATTTTCGCGCTGCACCTGTCCGGTGCGTCGTCGATCCTCGGCGCGGCGAACATGATCACCACCTTCCTGAACATGCGCGCTCCGGGCATGAAACTGATGAAGGTGCCGCTGTTCCCGTGGTCGATCTTCGCCACCGCGTGGATGATCCTGCTGTCGCTGCCGGT
>CAWUJF010000304.1:0-4683 GCA_963922405.1 uncultured Hyphomicrobiales bacterium
TTAAAGTTCTCAGGTTTGTTGGAATTCGCACTCCATCTCCCATCTCAAACTACCCTCCAAATACATTTTCCAATGCACAAGCGATCAAACTACGTAGGTGCAAGCAATTCTTACATTCACACTTGTGGATATTCAAAAACAACAATTGTTTCGTCAAAAAATTGAAACATTTCTCGCGAATGTCCCTTGCGCACTGATGAAATTCATGCTCATAATTGAATAACGGGACAAAAAGTCTCATTTTTTGATCGTTTTGTCCAGTACTTAGGGGTTAAAAAGTTTGGAATTTGATTTTATCGTAGTTGGAGCCGGTTCTGCCGGTTGTCCGTTGGCAAACCGGTTATCTGAAGATGGCCGGTATAGCGTTGCGCTTGTAGAAGCAGGCAGCAAGGACACAAACCCCTGGATCCATGTCCCCGTCGGCTACTTTAAAACAATGGGTAATCCAAGAACTGACTGGTGCTATCAGACAGAAAACGATGACGGAATAAACGGGCGTTCAATACCCTGGCCAAGGGGCAAGGTGCTGGGTGGATCAAGCTCAATCAACGGTCTGTTGTATGTGCGTGGTCAAGCTGAGGACTTTGATGGCTGGCGTCAACTGGGCAATGCTGGCTGGGGTTGGGATGATGTCCTGCCATATTTTAAGAAGTCGGAGAGCTGGGAAGAGAAAAGCGGCGAGGATCGTGGCTTTGACGGGCCATTAAATGTTTCCCCTACCCGTTTAAAACGTGAAATTGTCGATGCGTGGATCGATTCGGCAGTTGCGGCCGGGTACAAGGAAAACGAAGACTACAACAACGGAGACCAGGAAGGCGTTGGATATTTCCAACTAACCGCCAAAAATGGTCAGCGTTGTTCTTCCGCAGTTGCCTATTTGAAACCCATCCGCAACAGAGAAAACCTCAAAATTTTTACCGATTCCCAGGCCGAGAAACTCATTCTGGATGGGAAACGGGTCAAGGGCGTAAAAATTCGTCAGGGCGGACCGAAAGGTGAGCTCATCGATATTACAGCCCGTCATGAGGTTGTTTTATCCTCTGGAGCAATCGGTTCTCCACAGCTACTAATGGTTTCAGGCATTGGCCCGGCCGATCAGCTTGGTGGAAACGGCATTGATGTAGTTAACGAACTTCCTGGTGTGGGACAGAACCTGCAAGATCATCTTCAGGCCCGTCCGGTTTACAAAGTAAATGTGCCCACCATCAACACAGAGGTTGGCAATATATTTAAGCAGGGGCTAATTGGTCTTGAGTACATCCTGTTCCGAACAGGCCCAATGACCATGGCAGCAAGTCTGGGAACAGGTTTTTTAAAGACGCGCGAAGATTTGGCGACACCAGATATACAATTTCACATCCAACCTTGGAGTGCCGATAGTCCTGCCGAAGGAACGCACAAATTCTCCGGTTTCACCGCTTCGGTGCTTCAGATGCGGCCGGAAAGTGCCGGGCATCTCGAATTGGTCTCTAATGATATGCGGGTATATCCAAAAATTCATCCCAACTATCTGGCCACAAAACTGGATTGCGACACCTTGGTTGAAGGTTTGAGAATATCGGACCGGATTACCAAACAAGCTCCATTGAAAGATATCATAATTGGGCACCATAGCCCCGATGAGACACTTGATTATGACGACTATGATGCGGTTCTGGATTGGGCAAGGAGTAACTCCACAACGATTTATCATCCAACAGGCACATGCAAAATGGGTCAGGATAAAAATGCGGTGGTTGATGAAAAACTTAAAGTACGTGGGCTTGATGGTTTAAGAGTAGCTGACTGCTCTATTATGCCGATTATCACATCCGGCAACACGAATGCGCCGGCAATTATGATCGGCGAAAAATGCTCCGCCATGATGTTGGAGGACGCACAATGATAAAAATTACTTTGATTAAAACCGACAAATCTGTTGGTAATACAAAGCATAAATATGGGGGCTTGGAGACCAATGTTTGAATTAATGGCGGAATATCCGCTTATCGATACCGTATTAGATTACGGTAAGATCATTATTGCAGACATTGTTCTGTCCGGTGACAATGCCCTCATTATCGGCATGGCAGCGGCCGGTTTGGCACCTGAACTCAGAAAACGCGCCATTATATTTGGCATGGTGATCGCAGCAGTACTGCGTGTGGTATTCGCCATTATTGCCACCAAGCTACTTGGAATACCGGGTTTGTTGTTGGTTGGCTCGCTACTATTGTTTTATGTTTGCTGGAGCCTGTACCGCGAAATTCGTGAGCATCGGGAAGAGGAAGCAGTCGATGCAATGGAGGTCGCAGAAAACCTTGATGAAGGCTATCAGGGAAAACCCCGGCGCACCTTAAAACAAGCTCTGATTTCCATCACCATCGCAGACGTATCCATGTCTTTGGATAATGTGATTGCGGTGGCTGCTATAGCGGATGGAGATTCCACCAAGCTGGTCGTAGGCTTGGGTCTGGCTATATTGTTGATGGCCTTTGCTGCGACATTAATCATGAAACTTTTAACCAGATATCCATGGATTTCCTGGGCAGGACTGATAGTGTTGTTATACGTGTCTGCCGAGATGTTCTATCGGGGTATCTTTGATGAGACAAACGGGATACTCGGCTACCTGACCAAATCGGGGATAATCGGGTGAAATTTGGCAGGCACCCCTGTCATGAAATTGTGGTGAATAAACATCATCCTCACGCCTTCGGTGAGGGTTTTATGGTGTCACTACAAACAGTTCGAAGGGAAAAGACAAAAGGGAGGAATACCATGTCTATTCTATCAAAAGTAACGAAACTTGCTGCTGGTTCCGCGGTAGCACTTTCATTGACTGCATCAGCAGCTTTTGCTGAAACAGTAATCCGCATCCAGTCAGTGCTTCCAGCAAAGGCTGATGAGGTGTTCATGCTGAATGAATTTGGCAAGGACGTAGCCGCACTTACAAACGGTGAAGTAAAGTTCGAAGTACTGCCTGATGGAGCGGTTGCTGCTAAGAACAACATTCTTGATGCTGTTGATAAAGGCCTAGTGGAAGCTGGCTTTGCTTGGACACACTATTGGTCAGGTAAGCATCCGGCAGCTATGCTGTTTGGTTCACCTGTTGCTGGTGCCGGCGTCGGCATCGACAACATCGCGTTCCTGTCATGGTTCCAGTACGGTGGTGGTAAAGAGCTTTACGACCAGCTTTGGGACGAAATGGGTATGAACGTGAAAGGTTTCATGCTGCAGCCAGTGGGTCCAGAAGCTTTGGGTTGGTTCAAAGAGCCAATCACTTCAATGGATGACTTCCGCAAGTATCGCTTCCGCACACCTCCAGGCATCCCAGGTCAAACATATAAAGACATTGGTGTTGCTTCTGTTGCTATGGGTGGTGGTGACATCCTGCCGGCGCTTCAGAACGGTACAATTGATGCTGCTGAATGGTGCTGCCCGAAGCCTGACTCTGTGTTTGGTTTCCAGAAAGTACTTAAACACTATTACCTGCAGGGCCTGCACCAGGTTGTTGTGAACGCGGACCTTTACCTCAATCGTGATGTTTATGACGCACTTACACCACTGCAGCAAAAAGCAATCGAAGTTGCTGCAAACGCTTCTCTGTCAAAAGCAATCTCTTACCGTATCTATGAAAACGGTAAAGCGCTTAAAGACCTGACAGAAAACCATGGTGTTATTCTTCATGACACACCAGCTGACTACTTCCCGGCGTACATGAATGCTGCACGTGCTTCTCTTGAGAAAAACGCTGCTGAAAACGCATTCTTTGCTAAGGTTTGGCAGTCACAGAAAGACTTTGCTGCAATCGCAGTTCCTTTCTGGGCAGGTGCTCAGGCATCAAACGCCTCACTGGGTAAAGCATTTGCTGACTCTGTAAAATAAGCTTTTATTCAAGCGGTGGCAGTTCATCTGCCACCGTTTCCTTCCCCATTCAAAATTATCGGAATAAGATAAGTGTCCGGTAATTCTGTATTTGGAAGAATAATAAAACAAATAGCTTAAACATCAGGGGAGGTACATCATGGCTGAAGAAGAGATTCCAGAGAATTTGGATATCACAGACGAGTCGATTGCTGAAAGGAGAGCCGAAGCTCCAGGTGAAACACCTGAAGATATGACCTCCTGGCAGCGTCCGATAACGGCGGCCATCGATGTACTGAACCATTGGGTTGGTCGCATTACCTGCCTTCTGCTTGTTCCTTTGATCTTTGTCATGATCTACGAAGTTGTTTCCCGTAAGGCATTCGGCGTTCTGGCAGGTTATGGCATGGACGATGTGGCACGATCTCTGGGATTGGGCCCCACACTTTGGGCTTTTGATATCTCACGCATGTCGGGTGGTGTATTTTTTATGTTGGCTTCAGCCTATGCGCTAATGCGGGGCGTTCATATCAGGGCCGACTTCCTTTATCGAAATTGGACTCCCAAAACCCAGGCAACCGTTGATGCAACGCTTTATCTGGCGTTTTATTTCCCTGCCATGCTGTTCTTCTCATGGGCAGCGTTTGATTTCTGGCTAGGTGCTTTCGAATCTGGTGAACGTGCAGGTGACTCTACCTGGGCACCGATCTTGTGGCCTGCCCGATTGGCCATGCCAGTGGGTGCATTCTTGTTGTTCTTGCAGGGTTTCCCAGAACTTTTCCGTTGCTTCCATCAGATGGGCAAGGAACGCGAGGCCAAGTTTGTCAGAATTCTGAT
>CAWUJF010000305.1:0-4678 GCA_963922405.1 uncultured Hyphomicrobiales bacterium
CTATCGGTGTTCCACACGAAAAGTCTGGCGAAGCGGTAAAACTGTTTATCGTCAAGACAGACCCATCTCTTACTGAAGCTGATGTGAAGGAATGGTGCGCGAAAGGGCTAACCAACTACAAGCGTCCTTCAGTGATCGAATTCCGTGACGATCTGCCAAAAACAAACGTGGGCAAGATCCTGCGTCGTGAATTGCGGGACGAATAATCTTGGGGTTCGAGGTTCGAGACGAGAACTTTGAACAACGGGTACGCGACAGCTTTGCATTGCAAATCGCGATGCAAAGCTTAGGCATGGAAATCTCCGAGGTAGAACCGGGTCTCGTTGTACTGGAAATGCCCTTCAATCCTGAATTTACCCAGCAACATGGGTTTCACCATGCCGGTATTGCAACCACCGGTATGGATAGTGCCTGTGGTTATGCAGCGTTTTCATTGATGGATGCGGATGCAGAAGTTTTAACCGTAGAGTTCAAAACCAACTTCCTGGCTCCGGCAATGGGCGACCGGTTCCGCTTTTGTGGTGAAGTGATTAAACCGGGCAGAACTCTGACGATTTGCGAGGGCAAAGCCTATGCCCTCACTTCTGATGCATCACCCAAACTGATCGCAAACATGAGCGCGACCATGATCGCTGTTTACAATCAATCCTAGCACCGATTATTAAGTGTTTCTGACAGGGTCAAGCACGACCTTATGAAGCTCTTTGTCTGCCCTGTCCATCAACCTGACCGTCAGTTGTTCTGTCTGACCATCGATGTCCACGAGACCAAAAAACTGCAGCCCCATGGATGGCGGAAGATTTACCCCCTGCTCTTTAGTTGGGGCTTTCACAAACTTCACTTCAGGCCCAAACGTTCCATCCAGGTCGTTTGGCCCGAACGTTCCCGCATGTATCGGACCGGAAACAAACTCCCAAAATGGTTCGAAGTCCTGAAACGCCGCTTTGTCCGGATTGTAATAATGAGCGGCTGTGTAATGCACATCAGCGGTAAGCCAAACTGTATTATGGATCCCGGCAGATTTGATAAATCCAAGAAGATCCGCAAATTCCAGCTCACGACCTTTAGGCGCACCGTGGTCTCCGTTTGAGATCGCTTCTGCACCGGATTTAGTCTTCCACTGATCCCAGACAATAAGGCCGATCGGCATGTCGGATGCAATCACCTTCCAGGTGGCTTCGGATTTCGACAGTTCGCGTTTGAGCCAGGCTAACTGTGTGGCACCGAGAATTGCACTCTTTTCACTGATTGTCTCTTCCATCGAGTCACCGTTCGGACCACGATAGGATCGCAGATCAATGAAGAAGATATCGAGTAACGGACCGTATGAGATTTTTCTGTAAACCCGGCCCGGCTCTTCCGGTGTGTATCTAATTGGGGTCAGCTCATGAAATGCCTGAGCGGCTCTCGACTGGAGGACATGCACCGATTTTTCCTTGTATCGATCATCGGAGGTTAAGTCTTTCGCATCTGACCAGTTGTTGACCACTTCATGATCGTCCCATTGAAAGAAAGTGGGAACCTGGGCATTCATCGCCTGAACATGCTCATCCATGAGATTGTATTTCCATTGTCCACGGAACTCATCAAGGGATTCTGCTACCTTCCGCTTCTCATCAATCAGAACACTGTTTTTCCATTTGGAACCATCCGCAAGCTCCACCTCATCCTGCATCGGACCATCTGCATATATGGTATCACCGGAATGGATGAAAAAGTCTGGCGCATGTTTAGTCATCGTTGCATAGGTCATCATGCCTTCGTCATCGATACCCCATCCCTGCCCAGCGGTATCGCCAGACCATGCAAACCGGATGTTCTTTTTAGAGGCAGGCGCGGTTTTGAATTGACCAACGATCGGCTCAGATGAAGCATTCAGATCGTGCAGGTCTCTGGCAGTCATACGATAGAAAATCGTCTGATCAGAAGGTAACTGAGACAATAGACGCTTCACGGTCAAATCTGAGCTCGGATTGGTATCAAGATCGGGAAGCTTCACTGAGCTGGCAAAACTCTCAACAGTAGAAACCTCGAAAGAAACCCGTGACGGCTTGTCAGTTCGTGTCCAGATAACCCCTGAACTAACATCTACATCCCCGGACTGCACACCATGCGTGAACTCTGGCCGGGACCCTGCTCTTGAATATGAGGGTAGCGCCAGGCCCGATGCAGATACCAAGCCGGCAGCTCCGGCAGTTGCCACAAAAGACCGTCGCGACAATTTTTTGAACTTCTTCATTTTCCTCTCCTGAAATTTTATTGGAACGCACAAACCAAGAGAAAGATGCAGAAAGAAAATGACACGCCGTTTTCAGATCTGTGTCAATATATTGAAGTTTCAGTAACGGTTTAAAGTCATCCTAGAATGATGAACCAGCAGGCTAATTTACTTTTGGATTCCTGTTCAAGCTGTGTTTTCAGCCAATTCCATTGATCTTTGATGATCAATCCACTCCGGATCGATGTTTAGTTTACCAGCAACCTTGTCTTTGCTTTCAATCAACCGCCAGAACGGGGCAACCTCCTGGGCAGAGACACCCTCCTCCATTTCCTCAATGGCAGCCTCCGCAACCATTCTCACGAAGATCGCCGTGGAGACAGGACATGTGGCATCACACTTGTTACGTCTCGCAAGTTCATTGCGCATTGCTGGAATAGGTTTCGATTTGCCATATGGAATTTTCCGCACATAATCATCCACGATCATCGGCGTTCCCACAAACATCATTGACCCGGCCTTGATGCCTGCAAAATCAAATTCCAGATTGACCTTTTTTGGTGATTTCTTCCGCTTGAGTTTTTCACATGCGGTAAGCTTCTTTGCCATCCAATACGCTCCTTTTTGTTGAAGTGAGAATACTATTTGTCAGCAAATAACAAAACACCCCTGAATTTTGATATTAAAATCAATGGCTTCAGGGGTGTATGATTAACTTATCCGATCATGCCGCCATCTTCGCGTTCAACAGCAATGACCGCTGATCTGGGCGCAGTGTCCCCACCACCGGGCCAATGGCTGTCACCTTTTTCTCCGGGATGCTGGATACCAACAAACATGGTCCGGCGGTCCGCACTCCATGTGATGCCGGTAACCTCACACTCTTTCGGACCCACCAGAAAACGCTCAATTGCACCGGTAGTTGTGTCACCCACCAGCATCTGGTTGTTACCCATGCCAGCGAAATCACCTTCATTGGAATATTTCCCGTCAGTCTGTATCCAGAGGAATCCATTACTGTCGAAAGATATGCCATCGGGTGAATTGAACATATTGGAATAGTTGATATTCGCGGAACCCGCATTGGCATCGGAATGCACGCTCGGATTACCGGCCAACACAAACAGATCCCATGTGAACCTGGTCGACGTATGATCACCATTGTCAGGCACCCAACGCACAATCTGGCCGTAATTGTTAGCCGGACGTGGATTTGGTCCGTTTGCAGGCGTCGGGTCTCCACCCGCATTTGGTTTGATGCCGCGGTTCTTGTTATTCGTAAGTGCGCAATAAACTTCCGCTTTGTTCGGATTGCTCGCAACCCACTCAGGTCTGTCCATGGTTGTTGCTTTAACCGCTGAACCAGCCTGACGAGTGCGGATACAGATTTCTGCCTGTGAAGACAAGCCGGTTGTTTCAGGATTTAGTTCCATCCATTCACCGGTTTGATCATCATGGAATTTAGCAGCATAAAGCTTGCCGTTTTCCAGCAGCCCAGAATTGTCGCCAGCCGCTGAGAAACGCCCGGAACTAACAAATTTGTAGAGGAATTCACCACGTTCATCATCACCCATGTAAACAACAACCTGACCATTGGCGGCGATTACCACATCAGCGTTTTCATGCTTGAAGCGGCCAAGCGCGGTCAATTTCCTAGGGGTCTTGGAAGCGTCAAACGGATCGATCTCGACCACATAACCGGCACGATGCGGCTCATTGGGATGTTTTGACATATCAAAACGTTCATCAATACGTGACCAGGCATAACCCCAGTCCTCGTTGGACAGGCCGTATCGTTTCTGATCATCGCTCTGTTCAAAGTCTTCTGCACTGGCTGAGAAATACCCATTAAAGTTTTCCTCACATGCAAGATATGTACCCCAGGGAGTGCGCCCGTTACCGCAGTTGTTCCAGGTGCCCAAGGACTTGGTTCCTGTTTCATCGGCTGCAGTTTGCATCAACTCATGCCCCGATGCCGGCCCGGTAATCTCCATCTCACTGTTTGGCATGATTTTCCGGTTAATACTGGAACCTTTGACAATTCCCCATTTACCATCAGCTTTGGCGATTTCACAAACCGTAACACCGTGACCCATCATGCCCTTTTTCACATCATCATCAGTTTCAGGCAGCCCGGTTTCACGGTTTCCAAAAATGATGCTGCGGTTCACATATTCATTATTTACAACAAGAATGTTCTGACCATCCTTTGTGAAAAGGGACATGCCGTCATTATTATCACCAAATGATTTTTCCTGACTGGCAGCGTCACCGCGTGTTTCATCATCAAAAGGAATACTGTCATCGAAAAGTTCGTCACCCCATTTGGCAACCACTTCCCATTTATACCCTTCTGGCACTGTAATAGTGTCCAGAGAGTTAGCTGCAACTGGCTTGAAACCAAACCTGCCAGCGGCATTAGCAACCTTTACACCTTGTGGAGCCACACCTGTAACAAAA
>CAWUJF010000306.1:0-4674 GCA_963922405.1 uncultured Hyphomicrobiales bacterium
GAAGCGCTCAATGATTATCTGAGAGATACGGGTCTGTTTTTCCCCATTGATCCCGGCGCCAACGCGTCTCTGGGCGGAATGGCTGCCACACGTGCGTCCGGAACAAATGCCGTTCGCTACGGGACGATGAGAGAGAATGTGGTGAACATGACCGTGGTCATGCCGGATGGCCGGGCGATCAAGACCGCGTCTCGAACCAGGAAATCTTCCGCAGGATATGATCTCACCAAGCTGATGGTTGGCTCTGAGGGTACTCTGGGAATTATTACCGAGCTCACACTGCGCCTTTACGGTATTCCGGAGAAGATTTCATCGGGCGTTTGCCAGTTCGATACGGTGGAGGATGCTTGCAATACAACCATTCTGGCGATGCAAACCGGATTGCCGATGGCGCGCATTGAGCTACTCGATGCGCTGCAAGTGGAAATGATCAACAAGTATTCCGGTTTGGAGTATGAGGCAAAGCCTGCGCTGTTTCTAGAGTTCCATGGAACCCCGGCCGGGGTGGATGAGCAAGTTGAGGCGTTCAATGCAATCGCATCAGATTTTTCTGGCGGAAACATTCAGTGGGTTGATACTATTGAAGCGCGTAACAAACTGTGGAAAGCGCGCCATGACGCGTATTACGCGATGCTTGCCTGGCGTCCGGGCTGCCGGGGTATTGCAACAGATGCTTGTGTCCCCATATCAAGATTAGCCGAATGTATTGCGGAAACCCAAGCAGATGCCGAGGAGCTGCAACTGGTAGCACCGGTCATCGGGCATGTGGGGGATGGCAATTTTCATATCACGCCTCTTGTCATGATGGATGACGCTGATGAGGTGGAGCGTGCAGAAACCATGATCGAGCGGCTCAACATGCGCGCGATCGCAATGGAAGGGACCTGCACGGGGGAGCACGGAATCGGTCAGGGGAAAAGACGGTTTTTAAGGTTAGAACATGGGGCAGGGGCAGACATAATGGCGACAATAAAAAATGCCATTGATCCAGACAATATCATGAACCCTGGTAAGGTCGTTGGATTTAACGGGGACATTTGACAAACCCGGTGTGCTGGCACCTGAAAGGCGGATGGCCGGGCTTTGTAACGAGCAAGCGATAATATGAATTTTTTATTCAAGCTCTTTTTGTTTTTGGGAAGCCTGATCGTCATTGGGCTTTTTGCCATATTGATTACGCCATTCTTTGTGGAATGGGAGAAATATACTGGCGATTTTGAGCGGGAAGCTTCAAGGGTAATCGGGCAGGAAGTAAGGGTGGAGGGCAAACCTTCGCTGAAGATCCTGCCTCTGCCATCTGTCAGTTTTGAAAATGTTTCCGTTGGCCGAAATGATGATGGTTCAGCGTTAATGATAGTGGAACAGTTCCAGTTTACCGCTGAACTGCTTCCATTCCTTTCCGGTGAGGTCAAGATTGTCGATCTGTCCCTGATCCGGCCGAGGGTCAATCTTCAGGTGTCTGAGGCAGGCACAATCGCCTGGACAAAACCGACCTATGATCTGGTTGATCCGGAACAAGTGAAGATTGAAAACCTTACAGTGGAAAAGGGCAGTATAGCTGTATCAGGGCTGACCGGCGGGCGAACGCTAACCCTCGACAACATCAATGCAGAAATAAGCGCACGTTCATTTGTCGGGCCATGGCGGATCGAAGCTGATGCAGATGTGGAGGGCGTGCCGTCTCAACTGAGAATTGCAACCGGCACCTATCAGAAGAGTGCCAAGTCCATGCGGGTGAAGCTGGAGGCTAACCAGCGTGATCGCCCGTACAAGATGATCCTGGATGGTCCAGTAATATTGAAGGGTGAAACACTTGCCTGGGATGGTGATTTCAGCCTGACACCTTTTTCCGCTGCCCGTGTTCAGGAAATGCTGACACCGATTGAACCACTTCCGGTCAGGACGGAAGGTGTGTTTAATGCTTCTCCGAAATAGAACACCATACCTGAATATCGATTCCATGTGGGTGATCCCGAAGAACCAAATACAATCACCCCATCAGGAACTATCGACATAGCCCAAGAGATTACCTTCCGGGCAAATGCGGACGGCCGTCAGATTGATCTTGACCGGTTAAGGGAAGCGCAGGGAGAGGCATCCGGTGATGGTAATATCCGGACACGTCTGACCACTCTTAATAACGTTTTGCAACGTATTCCGGTGCCAAGTGCCAATGGTGTCATTAATGTGCAGTTGCCTGCGATCGTTGCCGGAGACACCTTCATCAGGGATGTTTCAGCAAGAGTGCGGCCATTCGGGAAGAGTTGGGATATTGGAGGGCTGAAGGCCTTGTTTCCGGGTAATACTCTGCTTGAAGCAACGGGAAGGATTGGTCTTGGCAATGATTTCGGTTTCAGTGGCAAGATGCTTTTGGCTTCCCGGCAGCCATCCGGATTTGCTTCCTGGTTTTCAGGTGAAGTGGACCCGGCACTGCGGCGTCTGAAATCGTTTGGATTTGCTTCTGATGTTGTTTTGTCTGAGCGGCAGTTCAGCTTCGATAATCTGGAAATGAGACTTGATGATGCCGTTTTGAGCGGCAAGATGCAGCGGTTGACGCCAGAAAAAGGTCAACCTGCCATCGTTGCAGAGCTCAATGGGAACCGGGTCAATGTGAATGACTTGAGAGCTGTTTATTCGCTCATTGGTAATTCGGATGCTGACGGAGAAGACGTTCACGACCTCAATGTGAAGGTTAAGGCTGATCTGCTGCAGGCCCGGCTCGACACGGGTGACGTGGATGCTGAGCAGGTTGATGCCCATGTTCGGGTGCGCCAAGGTACCATAAGTGTAGAGAAGTTTGATGCGGCCAACATCTTTGGTGTTAAGGTATCGAGCATCGGACGGGTTGAGGATGTCCTGACGAAACCAAACGGTAATATGAAGCTGAAGGTTTCTGCGGCTGATCTTTCGGGGCTGCTTGGTTTTGCGAAGCTCTATGCAGGTGAAAACCGGTTCCTAAATGCTTTGCTAGCAAGTTCCTCTCTTACCAAGAATTCCGAGATTGAAGTGGAGCTGGATACCCGCGCCACGGATGATGGGGCAAAGGGGCAGGTACTGGCTAATGGTAGTTTCGGAGGCAGTGACTTCAACGTAAAGCTCGGTTTTTCTGGAGACCTTTCCAAGCCGGCTGATGTTCCATTTGTTTTCAACATTTCACTCCAAAACGAGTCTCCTTCCATTTTGATGCAGCAGTTCGGCGTAGAAGCACTTCCGTTGGACATACTTGGACAAGTAAAGGGCCCGATGAAGTTCAATGCGGATTTAACAGGCCGGACCTCAAGCAGTCTGACCTCGGTAATCGGCCTTACGGCTCCAGGAACCATCGTCTCTGCACAAGGTGACATTCTGACCGACAACTGGAGCGAGTTTGATGGTGAACTTGATATAACCGTTGCCTCAGATGATCTTGCTCCGTTGCTGGTGACGGCTGGTATGCAGATGCCCGGATTAAATATATCCGATCCGCTTCTGGTATCGAGTAACTTCAGCCTGACAGCCTCTAAAGGTGAATTTGATGTTGCTGATCTCAAAGGCCAGGTGAACGGAAATACCTTTAGTGGTGATTTGAAATTGCAGCGCGACGGCTTTGTGCGACCGAAACTTACCGGAAATCTGGAAATGGACACTGCAAGCCTGCCGATTATTGCGGAAAGCGTGTTTGGTCATCCTTCCGGACTGCAAAATCTTGTGCAGCAGGATACAGAGACGAATTTTGGCTCCGCTTATTTTGGTGGGCTTGATGGCAATATCAAAATAAAATCAGAAAGTTTCGAGTTTGGCGGCGATGTCACTGGTGATAACGCAAGGACTGAACTTGTTTTGCGCGATGGTTCGCTCGATATCAACGGCCTTACGATGGAGCTCTTTGGTGGAAACTTCATTGGCAGCTTTAACCTGAAAAACAATGAAGGTGTCGTGCTTGCAGGCATGCAGCTTGGTCTTGCTGGTGCAGATGGTAAGCGGATTACAGATAAACTGTCCTTGGGTGGATTTTCTCAAGCCACCGTAAATTTGAATGGATCAGCCGAAACCTCTGGCCGGAGCCTTCAGGCGCTTGTGGCCAATCTTACCGGCAACGGGATCATGGATTTTGAGAATGTGGGTATTGAAGGATTAAATCCTACCAATCTTGAGCCGATCTTGCTGGAAACCGGGGCTGAAGATTACGAAATCAAGACTGAAAACATAAACGCGCTGGTTGGGCAGTATATTCTCAATTCCGGATTTTCACTTTCGAAAATTGAAGCGCCATTTTCCATTAATCGTGGCCGTGTGCGGGTTCGCAATCTCACCCAATCTGTGGGAACTACCCAGTTGAAAGGTGATCTTGAACTGGATCTTTCTGCCCGATCGGCGAAATTAATGACAGAGCTGACATTTGATCCGGGGCGTAGGGAAAGAGTGAAGGGTGTGGAGCCACAGCTCGCTTTGGTTTGGGAGGGTCCAGTAGGCAATACCGAACTTGAAGTTGATACAGATCGTCTGGAAAGTTTCCTTTCGTTGCGAGCATTTGAAAGCAGCCAGCGCCGGGTTGAGACGTTAGAAGCGCAAGTTATTGAAAAGCAACGGTTGCAGCGCCAGATTGCCTTTGCTTTCGAACGCGAGAAATTTGAAGAACGCAGACGCGCAGAGGAGGTGTTGCGCCAGCAGGAACTGGAGCGTTTGCGCCTCGAA
>CAWUJF010000307.1:0-4673 GCA_963922405.1 uncultured Hyphomicrobiales bacterium
TTGCGACGATGTCGCCTGTACCGGTATCAGTCACGTTTCTTGCCTTTGAAAAACGTCTATCAGGATGGTTGATTGGCGTGTCATACAGCTAAGCGCTGCAAATTTCCACTCATAACTTGGTATAAGATGACACTTTTATGAATCTTACTGAAATCATAGTATTTTTGTTGTGAAAAATTTTTGATATTGCTCCCAGCAATCCCCATTTGAAAGCGAGAATAATTGGAAATTTGCCTTAATTTACACATGATTATCCGGCCAATGCAGGCTAGTGTGATAATTTGAAAGCCAATTCGGAGTAATACTATGCCAACAATCGCTTTGGTTGATGACGACCGAAATATCCTTACATCCGTTTCCATCGCGCTGGAAAACGAAGGTTACAAGGTGGAAACCTATACGGATGGCGCATCTGCGCTGGACGGTTTGAATGCAAAAAGGCCCGATTTGGCTATATTTGATATCAAGATGCCGCGCATGGACGGCATGGAATTGCTGCGCAGATTACGTCAAACATCTGATTTACCTGTGATTTTCCTAACCTCCAAAGATGAGGAAATTGATGAGTTGTTCGGCCTCAAAATGGGCGCGGATGATTTTATCAAGAAACCTTTTTCTCAACGATTGCTTGTTGAAAGGGTGAAAGCAGTTCTGCGTCGCGCAACCTCGTTACCGGACATTGGCGGTAAAGCCGGAGAAACCTCGGGCGAGAACATGCTGGAACGTGGTCATCTCGTCATGGATCAGGAACGCCATACCTGTACGTGGAAGGCAAAATCCGTTACCTTGACCGTTACTGAATTTCTTATCCTGTATGCCTTGGCTCAAAGACCAGGTGTGGTTAAAAGCCGGGATTCCCTAATGGATGCGGCCTATGATGATCAGGTTTATGTGGATGATCGTACGATTGACAGTCACATCAAGCGCCTGCGAAAGAAATTCAAAGTTGAAGACGATAGTTTTGACATGATCGAAACGCTGTATGGAGTTGGTTACCGTTTCCGTGAAAATCAGGGATAAAACACCCATGGGGTAAACAATGCAACTGGAGCTTAAAAAGTCTGAGCTTGATCCCGCAGAGAAAGTATCTGCGGAAGAGAGATCGACTATTGTTCCATCGCATCAGGATCAGCCCGAACCTTCAGAACACAACGCATCTCCGGCAGTTATCAAAGATCTGACAAAAAAGAAGGGCATATTATCCCGCAGCTTCAAGGCTGTTCGCGATACACTATTCTCATCCCTTACCAGACGAATTTTATTTTTGAATATGCTCGCACTGGCGATTTTGTTGTCAACGATCCTTTATATGAACCAGTTCAGGGAAGGGTTGATTGATGCCAAGATCGAAAGCCTTCTGACACAGGGCAGGATCATCGCCGGAGCTCTGGCTGGTTCGGCGACTGCAAATCCGGATGCGATTACCATTGATCCGGACAGGCTGCTTGAACTTAAGGCCGGAGAAAGCCTGCAGCCACGCCTAGATCCCCTGGACACACTCAGATATCCGATAAATCCGGAACAGGTTGCGCCGGTACTCAGGGCATTGATCAAACCAACGCAAACCAGAGCCAGAATTTACGATCCGGATGGCGTGTTGGTACTGGATTCGAGGAACCTTTATGCTGCAGGGCAAATCTTGCGGTATGAGCTTCCTCCGATCAACAGCACCGAAGAAGTGGGTTGGATCGAATATATCGGCAACACCCTAAATCGTCTGCTACATGATGATAGTCTGCCTGTTTACGAAGAATTTGATGGTCCTGGCACGCTGTATCCCGAAGTTCAATCTGCATTGACCGGGGCGCCAAGGCCCGTTGTTCGCCAGACTAAGGAGGGCGCTTTAACTGTCTCGGTTGCCGTACCGGTACAGCGCTTCAGGGCGGTTTTAGGTGTGCTGCTGCTTTCCACGGAAGGTGATGATATCGATCGCATTGTGCGCGAAGAGCGTATTGCGATTATGCGCATATTCCTCGTAGCAGCAATTGTAACTTTTGTCCTTTCTGCCCTTCTGGCAAGTACTGTGGCCTCACCCCTAAGGCGTCTATCAGAAGCTGCCATCCGTGTGAAACGTGGTGTTAAGTCCCGGATTGTTATTCCCGACTTCTCTAATCGGCAAGATGAAATCGGAAACCTGTCCACCTCAATTTCGGATATGACCGAAGCGCTTTATCAGCGAATTGAAGCGATTGAGAAATTTGCTGCAGATGTGAGTCATGAGCTCAAGAATCCCCTGACTTCCTTGCGCAGTGCTGTGGAGACACTTCCGTTAGCCAAGAACGAAGAATCCAAACGACGCCTGATGGAGGTTATTCAGCATGATGTGAAACGTCTGGATCGTCTCATTACTGATATCTCAGATGCTTCCCGCCTTGATGCTGATTTAGCACGCGAAACCGGGAAGAGCATGGACTTTGCAGAATTGCTGGAAAATGTTATTAATGCCAGCAAAGAGCTCCATAATCGCAAGAAGGCAGTTCAGATTAGCCTTCATATCAATAACACCGGCTATGGAAAGCGCGGCTTCAAAGTTGCAGGACACGATACAAGACTTGGCCAGGTGATTAACAATCTAATAGACAATGCTGTTTCTTTTGTACCAGAGATTGGTGGACGTGTTGGTATCGGTCTGACCAGAAACGCAGAATCTCTTTACATGGTTGTGGAGGACAATGGACCTGGCATCCAGGCGGAAGACGTGAATCGTGTATTTGAACGGTTCTATACAGATCGCTCGGAGAATGATGGCTTTGGTCAGAATTCTGGCCTGGGTCTCTCAATCAGCCGTCAGATCATTGAAGCGCATGGCGGCAGTATTCGTGCTGAAAATCGTAGTGATGGCAATACGGGTGCGCGTTTTATCATCGTGCTTCCAGTTGATGCTTCACGCAAATGACCTCAACCAATTACCACGCATGTGCGCTAGAGATAGCCGGAACTGGCATGCTTGTGGAAGGACCATCGGGATCCGGAAAAACATCACTTACACTCGGGCTGCTTGAAAGAGCTGAGCAAATGGAGCTTTCTGCTTCACTTGTGGCTGATGATCAGGTGTTTATTGAACACGACAGCGGCAATATATTAGCAAGCGTGCCGGCATCCATAGCAGGGAAACTGGAACTTTACGGATTTGGAATAATCGAACACCGCTATCAACCGCAGACAATAGTCAAACTGATAGTACGCTTGACGGAGCAGACTGCATTAGAGCGCATGCCTGAAAACAAGTTTTTCGAACTCGTTGGTGTGAGCATACCAGTAATTGAAGTACCCAGACAACACGAACAACTGGCCGTTCGTTGTGTATACGCCTGGCTAAAAAAGAATGCAGACTTGCAACTGCCAGCAAATCATTCAAACTGATCATATATTGAGATCTGAGTTGGAGTTGTTGGATGATTGGAATTGTAATTGTCACCCATGGCAATCTGGCAGGTGAATTCCGAAAAGCAATGGAACACATTGTGGGTGAGCAAGATCATCTTGAAACAATCAGCATCGGTGCAGACGATGACATGGAACTGCGGCGCAAGGATATTGAGCAGGCAAAAAATGCTGTCGACAACGGTGATGGCGTGATCATTTTGACCGACCTCTTTGGAGGCACACCGAGCAACATGGCGATTTCTCTGATGCAAGATGATCAGGTTGAGGTGATTGCTGGCATTAATCTGCCGATGCTAATCAAGCTTGCTGGTCTAAGGGACAATAAGGATATTGTCGCTGCGGCCGAACAAGCTCAGGAAGCAGGCCGTAAGTATATTCATGTGGCGAGCAAAGTGCTACAAGGCGGCGAATAACTCCAGCAGAAGCTTACAATCAATGAAAATCCTGAAAATAGTCAATAAAAGAGGACTGCATGCGCGTGCGTCTGCTAAATTTGTTCAGTGCGCAGAAGAGTACGATGCGGAAATTCTTGTCAGCAAAGACGGGCATACTGTTGGTGGAACCTCTATCATGGGATTGATGATGCTTGCAGCAGCACAAGGGTCCACAATTCACATTTCAGCATCGGGAAATGAGGCGGATGCGGCTATTCAAGCTCTAAGTGAGCTAATTGAGGACAAGTTTGGTGAAACCGAATAACGGTAGCGCTTTATAGGGTTAAAATGCCGCAATCTAACATATAAAGATTTCTTTATATGATATTGCATTCTCAAAGCTTAGCTGTTAGAAGGGCGCAGTTTCTGAAGAAGAATTGTGCTTAGTTTTTCAATTCACAGGATTAATTTTCCAAAAAGGATCGCTTATGTCTGAATTCGACGATTACATCGTGAAAGATATCAACCTTGCAGATTTTGGTCGCAAGGAACTAGATATTGCCGAAACCGAAATGCCGGGCCTTATGGCTATCCGTGAGGAGTTCGGCAGTGAGAAGCCTTTGAAAGGTGCCAAGATTGCAGGCTCCCTGCACATGACCATTCAGACTGCTGTCCTGATTGAAACTCTTGTTCATCTCGGTGCTGATGTGCGTTGGGCTTCATGTAACATCTATTCAACACAGGACCATGCAGCTGCGGCAATCGCAGCTGGCGGGACACCTGTTTTTGCGATCAAGGGCGAAACCCTCGAAGAATACTGGGACTACGCGGATCGCATTTTTGATTTCGCCAGTGACCGCGATGGTGACCAGCCTGGCACCTGTAACATGATTTTGGATGATGGTGGTGATG
>CAWUJF010000308.1:0-4669 GCA_963922405.1 uncultured Hyphomicrobiales bacterium
AAACTCTACTATTTGAGCATTTGTGAATGAGAAACCACCGGATGTTCGACAAGCGCGTTCTGCGCCAATATCCATGGAGGTGTAATCGCCATCCGCAGACTTAGACCATAACCAATTGGGGATTCCTTCTCCTGCAATATCAATGAGTTTTGCAAGGTTTCTCGCGTCTTCAGCTATTGCTGGACGGATATTTGAGTTGATACTTTTGTTCATAGGATAAGTCCTGTTTGATCTTAAGACAAAATTGATGTGTGCCTGAGCAAGTCGAAGTTGCCCATCGGCATGATATGTGGAGAATTTATGCTGCAGAGCGAGCATGGCTATGCTCCGCAATGCACCCAACATGACGGTGATCCGTGCCGCAACAGCCACCAATCACAAGAATATTTGGAAGCAAAGTCAGCAACTCAGTATGAAGTTCACCAAGTTCAACTGGATTGCCATCATCCAGTTGTTCAGCTTCATCCAACTCCGCATGGCTCATCCTTGATGCATTCGAGCGAATGCCTCCGATACGTAACAACCAATCCGCATTGGTGTTTAGAATGTGTTTGAAGTGGTCCGGATGAGCACAGTTGATCATGTAATATGCAGGCCCATTATTTGTGGCTTCATCTACTTCTGCAATAGCTTCTCCGAGTGGTTGGCCAGACGGCAAACATCCATCCGTTTCGAGCGTGAATGCGATAACCACAGGAACATCAATTTCTTGTGCTGCCTGGACAATACCTGTTGCTTCACTTGCGTGCGTAAGTGTCATGGCGCTGATCATATCTACACCAGCGCGACCAAGAGCATGAATTTGGGGCGAGTGAATTAGAAATGCATCCTGCGCGCTAACAAGTGTGTCCGGGGCATATGCATCTCCTGCAGGGCCAACAAGGCCATTAATCAATATGGGATGATCTGGGCTGTCATGCTGGCCCCGCAATAGGGAAACAAAATTAACTGCACGCGTGTTTGTCTCCATGACCTCTGAAATTGTCTGGCCAAGTGGGCCAGCCCACGCCATGCCGGCACGCCATGTTGGTGCGTCTAAAACAAATCCACGATTGAATTTACGCGCTATGTTAATGAAGCGCTCGAAATACTCTGTCAGATCACAACGACCCTGCTCACTGTCCAACAGAATGGCGGCAGAAAAACATGGTAGATCATACCCCTTGTCAAATATCAAATAGGTTTCCAGTCCTCCATCGGAGAGGAAGAAACGTTTTGTGTTTATTAGTTGATCAATTCGCATCGGATAATTCCTTTCACTGTGTTATCAGTGAAATAAGATGCTGGCGGTTTTTTCGATAGTTGTCGCGTGGTCTGGTATTGAGATTATTTTTTCATTTGTGTTTTCAATGGTTAAAACAGCATCTTGTAATGAGATATTCGATTTTTAGACTGTCAACTGGACTCGCAGTACAGTAGGAAAGTGCCCATGGATCAGAAAGTTGATACACGCAGTCGTATTCTTGACATTGCAGAAGCTGCTGTTCTGGAAAAAGGCTTTGAAGCAACCTCAATAGATGAGATTGTTGCTGCGGCCAATATTTCGCGTGGTGGCTTCTTCTATCACTTCAAAGACAAGAACGCTCTCGCGCGTGCCATGCTAGAGCGTTATATTGAGGCTGAGAACGTGCTGTATGACGATTTATTTGCCCGTGCCAAAGAACTCAATGACGACCCACTCCATTGCATGCTCATTGGCTTGAAGTTATTGGCCGAAATGCTTGAGGAAATGCCAACAGGACATCCTGGTTGCGTCATCGCTTCGACAGCCTATCAGGACAGGCTGTTTGATGAAGGCGTCCGTGAATTGAACAGACAAGCAATTCTTGGATGGAGAAAACGCTTCCGCGGAATGTTTGAAGAAATTGCGGCTGTCTATGAACCCAGAGAGCCGGTGAACATGGATGCTCTGGGAGATATGGTATCTGGTGTCGTTGAAGGCGGGCTAGTTCTGCAAAGAGCTTTACGCGAGCATAACAACGCTTCTGAGCAAATCATGTTATTCCGCACTTATCTGAAGCTGCTGTTCGCGCATAAACGATAAGCAGACGTTGAGTAATGCAGTTTTCTTATCGCTTTGTCTGCATAGCGGACATTCGCACTCTACAGGCCCAATGACTGCTCTTCCTACTATACCCCAATGCACCAAATTAGCTCCGTTGCTTCTAGTGTTTCCATAATCTGAGCTACAGATTATTAGTACAAATTTGAAAAATCCTTTTAAGTTCATTCAATATCTATTGCTGATAGTCGGCACATGATGCACTCAAATCAGAAATTTATGATGTTCCAAAGCATCAGGTTCGAATGTTCTCAAGAAAGAAGCTCGGCTACTCCGCAGCTGCTTGCATAGCCGCCTGAGCACAGTGGCAAGATGCACCCACTGGCAAATCGGAACGTGCCTCTGCCAAAATCAAGCGTTGACGGATCAATTTGGCTTCCTCAGTCTCTCCTGCACCACGCCGCTCGAGACAGGCGTCCAGTCCCTTAAGGCTCCAAATGTTATCTGGATGAATGCAGGCTCGAGGCAGATTGCCTGAAAGTCCTAGATCTTCCCTATAGGCTAATTCAGCCTCCTCGATGCGTCCTTGTTCCAGCGCGAGTGCACCAAGTGCATGTCGCACGGGCTGCATCCAGCCCCACGGTTCGTCATAAGGCAGTGCATCTTCTAGTTTGATCGCTCCCCGAAGATGTGAGAACGCAATGTCAAAATTTTCCTTGCGGTACTCTATCTCTCCATCAAGCATTTGTTGAGCAACAGCTAGCAAATCTACGCAACGATTATTGTGTTGATAGCGACTTTCTGGCACTCGGGCGTATGCAGCCATGAATTGCTCACGTACAAGTTCCGCCTTGGTAACGTCCCCAATTGCAGCATAAGCTACCCCTTTAGCATAGAGCATGATTGCAGTTGTATAGCTGTACAACTTTTGATCGTGCGGCAGTGGTTCGGCAATAATTTCTTGCCAACGTCCGAAGCGAACTTGCACATGGGTTTTCATAGACAGATTACTCTCCATGTAATCAGCCATTGGAGGGCTCTCGACCCGCAGAAGGTCTTCAGGAACTTCTTTCAATATCTCTTCAGCTGCCTCAATTGCAGGCGTGTACTGTCCAAGAAACATTGCGCCATAGATGGCAAACCGATAGTTGTGAATTCGATAGGCTGTGTAGAAATTAATCCGACCCTGATGTTCGGCCACGCGTAAATCTGCCTCGACACCTTTGAGATTCCAATACACGACGTCCCGGTATGCACCGCATTGGATATCGATATGGGTGGGCATGTGGATCAGGTGGCCTGCATCTGGCACCAGTTCTCGCAAAAGGTCGCAGGCCACAAGCGCCTTTTCCGGCACAGGCGACATCTCCATCAGATGTACGTACAGGTGGAGAATGCCAGGATGCGACTGGCCCGTCTCGGTTTCAAGAAATTTCTCTAAAACGGCTTGTGCTTCAAGTGTGTTAGCACCTTCAGCAGCCGTTCCATTATTAATGTCCCACATCTTCCACGGTGTTTGATTCAAGATCGATTCCACATAGATAGTTGCCACATCCACATCTTCTGGGAATCTTTTGTGAACAACCTGCATAGCATCCGCGAAAGCGTCATTCCAAGGCTTCTGATCTTCAATTGGCGTTCGCTGCGGATAACGAGCTGTCAAAGCCTGTATAAGGGTGCGCTCAACATCAGAGACTTTGTCGATTAGCTCCTGCGCTGATAGCGTATGATCATATGCTTTTTGCAGAGTCTCTTCTTTTGTGGAGGGGTCCATCATCCACCACTCGAAGTTGTAGTTTGGTCCAGTGGCGTACGCGATTCCCCAATGGGCCATCGCACACTCAGGATCATGCTCTAATGCGTTCTGGAAGCATTCAATCGCCAGTTCATGGTTATACGCGTACGTCCAAACCAATCCGCGATCAAAACAACGTTGGGCGTCGTCAGAGACTGTAGTGATCTGCCGGGAATATGCCCCTAAGTCAAAACTTTCCAATTCGACCTCTCCCAAACAAGTCTTTCAACACGCCTCTATCTACAGGATACTTTAAATTTTTTTGAAAGGGAAACAGGAGTCATTGGGCTATTGAAGAAACATGTCTGCTAAGTTCGCATAGCTGCAGTTCCGCAAAGAACTGTTCAACTACCGCTTTCCCCCAATTTTGGACATTCAACTAATCATTGAAATTGGTGAATTTATTCGTTTTGGCCCCATCAACCCTTGTCACTCTGACACATCTTTCGTATAACTTTACGTAGGGTTCGTTTTGTTCGAACCCCGGGGCATCATAACCTCACACACAGCGGCGGGTGCAGCCGCATAATGCACCTCCTCGGACAATTTATTTGGTCGGGGAGGCTATGGCGAATGTCCAGGGCCTCCGGGCCTAAAGGTCATGGCGGTCGTCTGTGTGCGACTTATGAACTCCCCGGCTGCTTGGGTTTACCCGGCAGCCGTTTGATTTTTGATAGGGAGTTACAGTTTTGAAACAAATCACCTTTCTGGAAAACTTGATTGGCATTCACCAGGCCATCGGTATGTGCTTTTTGCGAGCAAAGCACAGATATTCCAGACCTTGATCTGCTAGTGAAGGGATAATGTAATTCAGAAAAGCGGAAGAGGATGATGGACGTTCCCACACACACGCCTGTCCTGAACATCCTCTT
>CAWUJF010000309.1:0-4662 GCA_963922405.1 uncultured Hyphomicrobiales bacterium
GCATCCGATTTCCCGACCCTCTAAGGATCGCACGGAAACCACATCGCCGCGCCTGAACTCTCCATGGACAGCCGTCACACCGGCTGGCAACAGGCTTTTGCCACCACAGAGCGCTTTGGCAGCTCCCGCATCAATTGTGATGCTGCCACCCATTTCCATCTGACCGGAAATCCATTTCTTGCGTGCAGTACAGGGTTTTCTTGCGCTTCAAACCAGGTGGATGCGCCACCTTCAAATAGCGTTTTCAAGGGATGCAATTCTTTACCCGAAGCGATCACCATGGCCGTGCCCGCAGATGTTGCCACTTTACCCGCTTCAAGCTTGGTCACCATGCCACCACGGGAAAGTTCTGTACCCGCATCACCCGCCATCGCTTCGATTTCCGGAGTGATTTTCTCAATCCTGTCAAAACGTTTTGCATCAGGGTCACGGCCCGGAATGCCGGAGTAAAACCCGTCCACGTCTGACAATAACACAAGCAAATCAGCACTGATCATCGTGGCAACCCGGGCTGCAAGCCGGTCATTATCGCCGTATCTGATCTCGCTCGTTGCGACCGTATCGTTTTCATTGACGATTGGCACAGCGCCCAGTTTCATCAGGGTTGCAATTGTCTCGCGCGCATTGAGATATCTGCGGCGTTCTTCCGTATCACCAAGCGTGAGGAGAATTTGCCCGGATTCCAGATCATGGGCAGACAATGCTTCACTGTAAGCGCGAGCCAGCAAAATCTGACCGGCAGCAGCACAAGCTTGGCTTTCCTCGAGCTTCAGAGTGCCATTCGGCAGGTTTAGCTTGTTTCGCCCTAGCGCAATCGCTCCAGAAGACACGATGAGAACCTCGCATCCATCCTGCCGCAATTGATTGATATCAGCGCACAGTGACTGCAGCCAATCCTTGCGAAGCCCGGTTTGCCGGTCAACCAGCAAGGCGGACCCAATCTTCACAACAATACGTTTTGGAGCCTGCATCACCATTCGAGCCAGTCTCCGTCACGTTTTTCTTCAGGCTCAATCTGCGCATCCCGATCTGATTCAATCGCGTTCATAATTTCCCGCTGGATCTCTTCAAGACCTTCACGGCTCACAGACGAGATTTCAAACGGCTTCACACCACAATATTCTTCAAGCGCTTCCACCTTTTCCTCGCGGTGACCCGGCATTACGCTATCCACTTGAGAAAGCGCAATAATTTCCTGCTTTTCGTCGAGGCCAGCACCATAGGCTTCTATCTCGCCACGCACGATCTTGTAAGCTTCAACCACATCATCTTCATTGGCGGAAACCAGATGCAGCAACACTCTTGTTCGCTCCACATGACCCAGGAAACGGTCACCAATCCCCACGCCCTCATGAGCACCTTCAATGAGGCCGGGAATATCAGCGATTACAAATTCACGCCCATCAATACTCGCAACACCCAGGTTGGGATGAAGCGTTGTAAATGGATAGTCGGCAATCTTTGGCTTTGCTGCGGTGACACTGGAAAGAAAGGTTGATTTTCCGGCATTGGGCAATCCCACAACACCGGCATCGGCAATCAGCTTCAATCGCAACCAAATCCAGCGTTCCTGTCCTTCAAGGCCAGGGTTTGCATTGCGTGGTGCCTGATTGGTTGAGGATTTGAAATGCGCGTTCCCGAAGCCACCATTACCACCCTTGGCAATCCGGTAGCGATCACCAAGCTTCTCCAGATCCGCAATTAAAGTTTCGTTATCTTCTTCAAGAATCTGAGTGCCAACCGGAACCTTGAGCACAATTTCTTCACCTGCAGCGCCATTGCGGTTACGGCCCATGCCATGCATGCCGGTTTTCGCCTTGAAATGCTGCCGATAGCGATAATCGATGAGTGTATTCAGCCCCTCGACGGCTTCAATCCACACGTCACCACCACGACCGCCGTCACCACCGTCAGGGCCGCCCATGGCAATGTATTTTTCTCGTCTGAAAGAAACGGAGCCTGCTCCGCCATCGCCGGATCGTACGAAAATTCTGGCCTGGTCAAGAAATTTCATTTGTCTATCCCCTGACCATGCCCGATTAGGCCGCAGCCACCGTACCCATCCAGCTTTCGCGGGTGATACGATATTGTTCCACTTCGACTTCCTTTTCAAAGAAGGCCGAATAGTGTGAATCCAGTTTCCAGAAATCGCCGCCGCATTTTTCGATAACCCTGCGTGAGGCCGGATTGTTGGTGAGTACAGACATCAAAAGCGCATCTTCACTGCCTGCCTTGAAAAACAGATCCACAAGCGCCCGCGCAGCCTGGGTGGCATAGCCTTTGCCCCAAAACTCTTCACCGATCCAGTAACCCATATGCGCATGGTCATGACGACGCGCCACCAGGTGAAGGCCGCACATGCCCATCAGCTTGCCGGAAACGGCATCTGTAATGGCGAAAACACACTCACCAGCTTCAGGTTTTGAAATGGCATTGATGAACTTTTCAGCATCCTGTTCCACATAAGGGTACGGCATGGACTCGAGCATGCTGGAAATCTTGCGGTTATTCGCCAACGCAACGATATCCTGCACGTCATCTTTGTTGGGTGCACGCAGAACAAGATGTTCTGTTGTCAGAATTTCACCCGCATAAGTCAGACTTTGCGCTCTGTTTATTTCATCTCTGGTCATGTCAATTCCTGACCTTTCCCTCTAGCCACATCTCGACCCGGTTCCTCGCAGGGTCTCAATTACGTTCCCTTCATATGTGAATGGTCGCCACCGATCACAAGAAAAAGGGGAGCCGGATCATTCTCCATCTCCCCTTCCAACTTCGAATTTAGTGAACTTGGCTGGGTCGATGTGTGAACCAGCTTCGTTTGAAAACTGGTTACTCGGCAGCTTCTGCCGGGACCACGTTAATGTATGTTCGGCCGTTGCCCTTCCTTTGGAAGGCTACCTTACCGGCGGATGTGGCATAAATTGTATGGTCCTTGCCCATCCCCACATTATTGCCCGGGTGCCACTTGGTACCACGTTGGCGAACAATGATGTTGCCGGGAACTACTGCTTCGTTGCCGAATTTTTTGACGCCGAGGCGTTTGGATTCTGAATCGCGACCGTTTCTGGATGAGCCGCCTGCTTTTTTATGAGCCATTTGTCTGTCTCCTGTTCAAGCGTATCCTGATATAATCGGGATACGTTACGGTCTGGTTACTTTGCTTTTTCTTTTGCCTGTTCGCGCCAGTCAGAAATCTGCTCAGCACTAAATGGCATATTTTCATCGATTTTGGCAACTTCATCGTCTGTCAAAGCAGCGATTTGTGCAAAAGTCGTAATTCCTTGCTCTTTCAGCTGACCTTCAGCTACCGGGCCAATACCTTTGATCTCGGTAAGCTTGTCACCATCGCCGGCAGGTGCCTTAAACAAAGGTGCTGCATCAGCTTTTGGAGCCTCTTTTTTTGCTGCTTCCTTTTTAGGAGCTGCCTCTTTCTTAGGGGCTTCTTCCTTCTTAGGCGCTGCTTCTGTCTTTGTTTCTGCAGCTGCATCAGCTTTTGCGTCTTCCTTCTTCGGAGCAGCCTTCTTAGGCGCTGCCTTTTTGGAAGGCTTCTTGCCATCTGTCAGAATTTCCGCAATCCGGATTGTTGTCAGATGCTGACGGTGCCCGATTGTGCGGCGTGAATTTTGACGACGACGCTTCTTGAACGCGATGATTTTGCGTGTGCGACCCTGTTCAACGATTTCTGCAGAAACCATTGCGCCATCCACCAGTGGAGCACCGATTGTTGTATCAGCACCTTCACCAACCATCATTACATCAGAAAGTTCGATAAAATCACCGGCCTCGCCAGCAACTTTTTCAATTTTCAATACGTCTTCCGGCGCAACGCGATACTGCTTGCCACCGGTTTTTACGACTGCGAACATCTTTTTTCCTTCCAGTGTTCAACAAGGCTCTCGGCAGGTTTTATCGGGCCTGCGGGCCTCCTTCTTGTCAGTCTTCCGATAGGGAATAACAAATAAGCGCAGATTTTCTGCGCCGTTCAGCGCGGATATAGACCATAGATCTCGGCAAAGTCAAGCAAATACACCATAACAATGCTTCAATTTTTTCAATTCCACCTTGCAAAAAAGCCTAATATTCGTTGTTAAGCGCTTCCACAGCAGGAATTTCCCTTTCGCGCCGTTTGATATAATCGAGCAGAGCCTCGTTCACACCTTCATCAAGCTTGGGTTCTTCATAGGATTCCAGCAGGGATTTGACCTGTTTCAACGCCCTTTCGTTGATTTCCACACTGCCCTCGGCAGCCCATTGCTCAATGGAGTTGTTATCAAACAGTTCAGGCATAAAGAACGCTTTCTGGAAATTGGCCTGCGTATGCGGATGGCCCAGATAATGCCCGCCAGGTCCGATATCACGCACCGCTGCCAGCGCTTCGTCAAAATCATCCCAATTGATGCCTTCCGCCATTCTGTAGGCCATGGCGCATTGTTCGGCGTCCACCACAAACTTGGCCATGGAACAATGCATGCCCGCTTCGTTCCATCCGGCCGAATGCCAGATATAGTTCGCACCGGACATCACAACCGCCATCAGGGTTGAAGCACTTTCATAGCCCGCTTGTGCGTCAAAGGTCTTGGCACCGCCGAGCGTGTTGGATGTGCGCCACGGAACGTCATAATACCGCGCCATCTGACCGATCATGAAATTCATCAGAGA
>CAWUJF010000310.1:0-4656 GCA_963922405.1 uncultured Hyphomicrobiales bacterium
CCGTTTCGACTCCGGACTGGGACAATCCCTCTTCCTTTGGTTGCATGCCACCCCGCGATGTTATTTTGACAGTCGGTAAGGAAATGCTCGAAGCGACCATGTCCTATCGCTGCCGTTTCTTCGAATATTTGTGCTACCGCCCACTTATGCAAAAGTATTTTGATGAGGACCCGGGCTTCAGGCACACATCAGCCCCGAAGCCGCGCATGACCGACGCATCTTACAGACCTGATTATCTTTCCGAAGAAATCGGAGTGGAAAAAAGGCTGAAGTGGACCGCAGAAAAGTTTTTCGTGACCACTGAAGAAGAGCCGATGTTTGATGCAGCTGACGTTTTGCGTTTCGGTAAAGATCTCATTGTGCAGCATGGGTTCACCACCAATCTGAAAGGTATTGACTGGCTGCGCCGGCATTTCCCTGATCATCGTGTCAGAGCGGTAAACTTTCCTGGGGACCCGTACCCAATCCACATTGATGCAACGTTTACCCCAATTCGCCCCGGCTTGATCATAAACAATCCTGAACGCAGACTTCCGGATGATCAAAGAGAATACTTCCATAAAAATGACTGGGAAATCATCGACGCAGCAAGACCAGCGCACAACACCCCTCCTCCGCTGTGTTATTCATCGGTGTGGTTATCCATGAACGTTTTGATGATCGACGAGAAAACCGTTTGTGTGGAAGCATCAGAAGTCAATCAAATGGAACAGTTTGACAAACTCGGGCTCGAAGTTGTGCCAATACCGTTCCGCGACGCTTACGCCTTTGGCGGTGCACTACACTGCGCGACAACGGATGTTTACCGTGAGGGTGATCTGGCGGACTATTTCCCTAACCAATAAGTTTGGATTGTTAACGGCCGGGCAGACCTGGTTTGCCCGCCTCCTGAGGATTTCTAGCAACGAAATCAGCCTTAATCGCTTCTGAGCCAGAAACTTCGACATCGTGACGCCAGCCAGGCGGTTTGATCAGGTATTTGAACCGGTCCTTTATTGATATTCCCGGCTGCCGGAAATCACGGAACATATCTATCCATTCATGAAATGCTACTCTGAACGGATTGAATGTGCCAATGTTTTTGACCAGACCGTATTTCGGCATATCCTCTTCAAGTTCCTCAACAAATGTCCCGAACATTCTGTCCCAGATGATCAGCGTTCCGGCATAATTCGCATCAAGGTATCGTGGATTGGTGGCATGATGGACACGATGATGGGAAGGCGTATTCATGATCGCCTCAAACCATCTGGGCATTTTTCCAATGGCTTCGGTGTGGATCCAAAACTGGTAGAGAAGATTGATACCTCCCACAAACACGATCAGTGCGGGATGAAACCCAATCAGTACCAGTGGCACTCGCAGCAGGAACATACCGGTAAATGTACCGGTCCAACTCTGTCTGAGAGCGGTGGACAAATTATAGTGCTGGCTGGAATGGTGGATCACATGTTCGGCCCATACCCATCGGCATCGATGAGCAATCCGGTGATAAAAATAGTACCTCACATCATCCAGGATGAAACAGGCAAAAACCCAGTACCATTCAAACCCGATTGTGAAGAATCGAAAATCGTAGGACCAGATCAAAACCCCATAGGCAACAAACCCAAAAATAATACCGCTGACCACATTTCCAACCCCCATCAACAGGCTGGTGGTTGTATCACGGGTCTCAAAACCCTCCGCTGTTTTTAATCGCTTGATTACGAAAAGTTCCAGCAAGATCAGACCGATAAAGGCAGGTATCGCCATTTGCGTAACTGCGGGATAACTGGGAATAATCAAATCCATATCAGGTCGATTTCCTCCTACTCAGATCTTCGAGAAGAAAGGTTCGTGCACCCTCATCTCCAATCAGTAAACCTACCCGATCAAGAGTAGCATCATTGACGTATAGGTCAATTTTTTCACCATCTGTTCTCACATCTCTTATAAAATCCGAATTTATGAATCTAGTGAGGTAATTCTGGCCGATTGAGTGAACCAAACCCACCTGTTCCTTACCTTCTGAATAAACCAAAGCAGAAACGCCATCATTTGTGATGAAGACATCGACCACATCAAATTCCTGAGTTTCTTTCAAGATCTTTTCAGTCGCGACTGTTTCATTCAACCCGGTCTGCTTCGCTGAGCCACCGCTGAAATGGACCGCAGAAATTACGATAATCAGTCCGACAACAACCAATGGCACGAGAATAGAAAGTGGCATGCTCAACCAGCTCCATATATCTTCTTAACACTGTCGCGATCAATGATTGATCCAACCACCCTCGACACATTGGGAAATTCATCAAGATTTGGATGGCCATCCTCGGGACTAAGCCATGTCGTCAGCATATACATATAGATATCGGCCGCCGTGATATGATCGCCTGCTATCCATTTTCGTTCGGATAATGCATCATCGACCACACTCCAAACTTCCCTCAACCGCCTTACAGATCGTGCTTGCACACTCGGTTCTTCATTTGGTTCATCGGCAAATCTGTCCGGATAATACGACATCTGAAACGCATTCTGCACACTGCTGGTGAAATAGACGAGCCATTGAAGAAATTGGCTTCTGGTTTCTTCATCATCAGCTTCTGGAGCAAGTTTTGCTTCAGGATGTTTATCACATAGAAAGATGGTAATTGCAGCCGCTTCATACATTGATGTTTTATCCCAGATCAACACAGGCACCCAGCCATTTGGATTTAGCTCGAGCAAATCTGGATCTCTCGGCGTCTGATAGGCAATGTTGGTTTCAATCAATTCATATTCCGCGCCGATTTCTTCAAGAATTGTGCGTATGCCCATTGCAGCACTGCCATCAGCGTAAAAGAGCTTATACATATTCTTACCTTTGGCGGGATAATGGGCGCACATTTGTTTCAAGATGCGCAATAATATTTGCCGCCATGTCCTTACCGGTGGCTTTCTCAATACCCTCTAGGCCAGGAGAAGAATTCACCTCAAGAACCTTTGGTCCATCAGCTCCTTCCAGGATATCTACACCACCCACTGAAAGTCCAAGTTCGCGAACAGCCTTAATAGCTACCGCCCGAATTTCCTTGCTGATCCGCACATTGGTCGCTTTACCACCACGATGTAGATTGGATCGAAACTCTCCGGCCTCTGCCTGGCGCCGCATGGCACCGAGAACACGCTTGCCCACAACGAAACAACGCAGATCGGCTCCTGCTGCTTCTTTCACAAATTCCTGCACCAGAAAGTTGGCATCGAGGCCACGAAACGCATCAATGAGGCTTTCACCCGCCTTTTTCGTCTCAGCCAGGACAACACCCCTACCCTGGGTTGAAGACAGCAGCTTCACCACAACCGGAGCACCTCCAGTTAGATCCATAAGGTGTTTGGTATCTTTAGGTGATTTAGCAAATGCGGTGACAGGCATGCCTATCTTTGCCCGAGAGAGTATCTGATGCGCCAAGAGCTTGTCTCGCGAAGCAATGATGGATTCCGCAGAGTTCAGGCAATAGGCACCAGTATTGGCGAATTGACGGAGCACAGCGCTGCCGTATGCAGTCATGGAAGCACCTATGCGTGGGATCACTGCATCAAAGCGGGGCAAAGCCGCACCATCATAATAGACCTGAGGTTGGCCATCTCCCATGCGCAGATAACATCTGGCAGTATCTACGATCTCGATCGCATGCCCCAACTTTTCTGCTGCTTCCACCAGCCTCTTACTGGAATAGTTGTTAGGTTCACGTGTCAAAAGAGCAATCCGCAACGGACGCTTCACGGGGCGTTTCTTTGGTAATCCCTTGTAAATTGCGTATGAAAGTTCCGGTTGTGCACAGGAGACATTCGGATCAATAATAGTGTCTTCAGGAATGGCAGAACGCCCCAACAGCATCCGGTATGCCATGTTTTCCCGATTTGTAAGTGTGAGCTCCAATGGCCACTTTCGCCCTCCAATTTCCACTGTACTACCAATCACATATCTTTGCTCGGTTTCACCGTTGGAGCTCGTGATGTTTCGGCGGTCTATGATTGGAGCAGAGCAGACTATTTCCAAATCCGGATTTTCAGGATCAGGGTTAATGAGAAAGCGGACCTGCGGTCTTGCTTGAGTGCCAAAGGGTTGAATTTCGGCAGCGTGAAGAGCTGATGTTTTGGCTCCGGTATCTACTTTGATTTTCAATGCCGGGAGACCAAGATCATTTAATGAAACCCATTCTTCCCACCCCAGCTTGAATTCTTGACTCATTACATGTTCCCCGGTTTCTCAATTCACCCGCAAAATTTCAGGTTAAGAGGAACAATATCAACACAAATAGAAGTTTTCGCAATCCTAAATCATTGAGCCGGGAGATGTTTGTTCAGAAAACCACGAAGCGCTTCCCAGTATTCTTCTCCATCGTTGGAGACGAGAGCAGTTGCCCCGTGCCTCCCCCTTCCTTCAGGAACAAATCCAGTGACATCCACTTTGATCTTCTGCACAAATGGCTGCCATTGTCCGGCTTCACTACGTGCGGCTGTGAGGAAAACAGGTACGGTAATTCCAGGCAAGGTCTTCGTAACAAATCTGGGCTCTGGGAAATATTCACCCGGCGAGAATGCCATTACTGCATCAGCAAAACTCCGCTCACGACCGGCAAGAACTAAAACCAGGGAAGCTGAGTATGAAGATCCGATCACTCCCACACG
>CAWUJF010000311.1:0-4655 GCA_963922405.1 uncultured Hyphomicrobiales bacterium
GGATCAACGCATGGCTGATGCTGAGCCCTGCAATAATTCTATTGTTTGCGTTTACCCATTATCCGGCAGTACAGACGGTTATCAACTCGTTTTATTCAACAGGACGTGGCCGACGAAAATCAGTGTTTGTTGGATTGGAAAACTACCAGAAACTGCTAGAGGATGATGTTTTCTGGCAGGTACTTTCCAACAGCTTCTGGTATGCCTTCTGGACCATACCTCTCTCAATTGGAATTTCGCTGTTGATGGCGCTTTGGGTGAATGACAAGTTGCGCGGACTTGGCTTTCTCCGGATGGCCTATTTCACGCCAACAGTCCTTCCACTTATTGCAGTGGCAAACATCTGGCTGTTTTTTTACACACCGGGCTTTGGTTTGATTGATCAGATACGTGGTATCTTCGGCTTATCCGAACAGAACTGGATGGGATCTCCAGATACAGCTCTTTATACAATGATCGCGGTAGCGGTTTGGAAAGAAGCCGGTTTTTTCATGATCTTCTATCTTGCTGCCCTCCAGACAATTCCGCCTGTTTTGCGTGAAGCTGCTTCTATTGAGGGAGCAGGACGATTTTACTATTTCCGACGCGTGGTTTTCCCACTCTTGATGCCCACAACACTGTTTGTTTCAATCAACGCTGTGATTAACTCTTTCCGTTTGATAGATCACATCTTCATCATGACAGAAGGCGGTCCGAATAATGCATCCAACCTATTGCTGTTTTATATCTATGAAGTTGCATTCGCGTTCTGGGATACAGCATACGCTGCGACACTGACCGTGGTAATGCTGATAATATTGATCATTCTGGCAATCGGACAATTCTTCTTTTTTGACAAGAGAGTGCATTACCGATGACAATCAGCGTGGCATCAAAATCTATCCCTTCGAGCTTCGACCTTGATCGCATTCTTAATACGGTTGCAGCTTGGGTTCTCGCATTGTTTTGGTTTCTGCCTTTAGCTTACGCCGCATGGACCGCTTTTCATCCTCCGGAATTTGAGACCCGTTTTGAACTGTTTGCACCACTAACACTTGGAAACTTTGCCCAGGCCTGGTCAGAGGCACCATTTGCCAGATATTTCTTCAATACGATTGTTCTAGTCACTGGCATTCTGATTGCCCAATTTGTTTTGTGTACACTTGCTGCTTATGCTTTCGCTCGGTTCACATTCCCCGGCCGGAACATATTGTTTGCATTGGTACTGATGCAGCTTTTGGTCATGCCCGATATCCTGATTGTGCAGAACTATCAAACGATGAGGACATTGGGGTTGGTGGATACCATTACCGCGATTGCCCTTCCCTATGTGGCATCCGGTTTCGGTATATTCCTGCTTAGGCAAACCTTCATGACGGTACCCATGGAGCTCGACGAAGCTGCACGAGTTGAAGGATGTTCGTTTCTCGGAGTCCTTTGGCGGGTTTATATTCCACTCGCAAAGCCAACATATCTGGCCTATGGGCTTGTATCAGTCAGCCATCATTGGAACAATTTCATCTGGCCTCTGATCATCACAAATTCGGTCGAAACACGCCCTTTAACGGTTGGACTTTCGATCTTTTCAGCGACAGACTCCGGCATCCAATGGTCAATCATCAATGCAGCGACATTGATGACTTCAGGCCCACTTCTAATTGCCTTCCTGCTGTTTCAACGTCAATTCGTCCAGAGCTTTATGCGCGCCGGAATAAAATAAGGAACTCAAAAATGTCAGACTTGCCGATTGTAGGTGCGGCCATGCCGTTGGATACCTTTGCTGAACTTCGTGATATTATGTTTGAAAAAGATCGTGATTTGGAATTACAGGACTTTCATTGGCCTGAGGTTCTAGAGGGTGATCTATCAAGCCTGATTGAGGAAGCTAAAACTGCTCTCGATGGTTACGGAGGCCGGGTTGGCATTCACGGACCTTTTTGGGACCTACCTCTTGCAACCTGGGATCCACAGATCCGCGAAGTGATCCAAAAAAGAATGACCAAAGGGTTGGATGTGTGTGAGAAAATTGGCGGCACTCACATGGTGGTGCACAGTCCGTATCTGGAGTGGGACCACAACAATAACTTAAACTATCCTGGTGCTCGTGAAGGCATTTTTGAACGGACCCACAAGACCATGGATCCAATTGTCAAACGCGCAGAGGAAATTGGCACAACGCTGGTTATGGAGAATATCGGTGATATCGATCCGTATTTTCGTGTGGAGCTTGCAGCCAGTTTCAATTCTGAAGCATTCAAAGTGTCCGTCGACACTGGTCATGCTCATTATGCATACGGTTCAAGAAACGCCCCACCGGTTGACTACTTTATTAAAGCTGCGGGAAATGATCTGCATCACATTCATTTGCAGGATGCGGACGGTTATGCTGATCGGCATTGGCCGCTTGGTGATGGGAATATTTTATGGCCATCCGTCTTCAACGCCCTCCATGATCTCACAAGTGAACCCAGATTAATCATTGAGGTGGTCGGTGCTCAAAAGATATTGAAATCATTCCAATACCTACAAGATCATGGCCTCGCTCAGTGATAGCAAACCTAAGAAGACCAACTAATTATGATTGATCACCTGCTCTAATTTGGATCAGGACTCACGCCAGGCTTTCTCGAAACTCTGTCGCAGTGGCTGGATCAAGTAGGAGATCGGAGTACGGTCCGTTGTTCTCATGAATACATCTGCTGGCATTCCAGGCAACAGTTTCAGCTGGGTAATACGCGCAAGCTCTTCATCAGTCACGGTAATCCGTGCCGTATAGTAAAGCGTTTTAGTTTGTGGATCACTGAATACATCAGCGGAAACGTAACTTACCACACCAGCAAGTTTTGGAACTTCATGCTGTGAAAATGCGCTAAAGTTTACGTCAGCTGTTTGGCCCAGAAAAACGTTGTCGATATCCACGGGTCGAACCTGGGCTTCAATCACAAGATTGTCCTTGGCCGGGACTATTTCCATCAAAGTAGCAGCTGGCTCCACAACACCCCCTACTGTATGGACATCAAGCCCAACCACATAACCATTTTCTGTAGCTTTGATTTCAGTTCTTTCAAACGCATGACGCGCAGCAATTAACCTGTCTTGCAAGCGATACATTTCAGTTTCCTGCACGGCTAGCTCGTCGCGTACGCTTCGATCAAATGTTGTTTTTAGCTGTATTCCTTCCAGCTCACTTTCAGCTATCAACCTGCGGGCTCTGGCAATTCCGGCATCGCTTTCACCTTTCTCACCCTCCAGTCTTGCAGCTTCACGCTCGAGTGCTAGAACACGATCTCTGGGGATTAGGCCCTGTTCAAGCAGCTTTTTTAAGTCTTGTACTTCGGTATTGATGATCGCAATCTGACGTTCCCTGGAACTGGATTGAGCGTCAAGACCAATGATTTCCTCTTCAAGCTGCCCAATACGTTCAACCAGCATATTCTTTTGGCCAGCCATTTCCTTCTGGCGGGCTTTATACACCTGAATCTGACCTTCGATGATTTCGTAAACAGTGGGGACAGATGTTCTGTTGTCGAGCTCTTCAGGAAACTTGAATTCAGCTAGCCCATCACGCTCAGCACGCAGGCGGGTCACAGTAGCTAGTGACAGGTCATAACCGCTTTGTGCCACACTAAGTGCTGCTTTGGCCCGAGTGTCGTCCAGACGCACCAAAACCTGGCCGGCTGTTACCCGATCCCCGTTCTTCACCATGAGTTCCCTGACTACGCCAGGCTCGGCCACTTGAACCTTCTTTCGGTTGGATAACACCTTCAAAGAGCCGGATGTAACCACCGCACTCGACAGTTGTGCGGTTGTCGCCCAAGTTCCAAAACCACCCAAACCGCACAAAACGATCAATAATCCAAACAGAATTGCAGCCAAAGGGCTGGTGGGTACTTTTGTTTGTTCGACTTCTTCTTCCGACATGTGTTTATCCTGTTCTAAGCAACGCGCTTGGGTTTAGACGCAACATTCTTTTTGGATTCAGGCGGCTTCACAACGCGTGTGACATTGCCCATAACTTCATCCCTTGGTCCGTATTGTTCGATCATGCCATCACGCAAAACCATTATTTTGTCTGCTACAGAAAGAACAGATGGTCTGTGCGCGATCACCACAACAGTTGCGCCACTTTCTTTCAGCTTCTCAAGAGCTTGCCGCAAAGCAGCTTCGCCTTCGCTGTCGAGATTGGAATTAGGTTCATCCAATACGATGAACTTTGGAGCCCCAAAGATGGCTCTGGCCAAGCCAATTCGTTGACGTTGCCCACCGGAGAGTACGGCACCACCAGGCCCGACGATTGTGTCATAACCTCTGGGCAGGTGCAAAATAAGATCGTGAACGTTCGCCATTACTGCGGCTTCGATCACGGCGTCTTTCTCGGCTTCGTTAAATCGACTGATATTGTCGGCAATAGTCCCCTCGAACAGCTCCACGTCCTGAGGTAGATATCCAAGGTTTTCTCCCACTTCCAGATGGTTCCATTGATGGATATTCATACCATCCAAGCGCACACTGCCGTTTGTGGCACCCCAGACACCAACTAATGCTCGGGCAAGTGTAGACTTTCCAGAAGCACTGGGGCCGATAACGCCTACGACTTCACCAGGGTTTATTGCGAAAGAAATCCCCTTTATCACTGGGGTTTCCACACCTGGTGGTGCCAACACCAGTTTTTCAAC
>CAWUJF010000312.1:0-4652 GCA_963922405.1 uncultured Hyphomicrobiales bacterium
TACATAATATGTATGGATATCCCACTTATCAATGTGTGGGGGTCGATCTTTCAGCCTTTTGCTGCATTCGTTTCTTTCTGGTGGCCCTGAAAGTGGCTGATGCCCAGCGGGTCAGGATGTAAGCCACGATCCCAAATGTTACTCCAAGAGGCATGCTACCAATCAACATGGGTTTGAACACCGGCTCCCAAATTCCCGTTACTTGATGCCAGAGACCAGAGATTCCCACTTCGAAGACATCCAATTCAGCCAGTTCACTTAGATCATCACCTTCATCTTCCACCTTTGTGCCTGATAAAATGAAATGTCCTAGCTTATAAGTGGAGCCCCAGATAAATGGAAATGTGAGCGGATTGCCGAAAAACGTGCCCGACGCCGCGGCAAGAAAATTGCCTGCAATAATATAGGCGACGATGAAGGCTATGATGAAATGCAGACCGATGAAAGGTGTGAAGGAAGCGAATACTCCGGCAGCTACACCGGCAGAAATAGCATGAGGGGAAGCGGTGAGACGCAGGATGCGTTTGGTCATGTATTTAAAGGACCGCGCCCAGCTTCTGCGCGGCCAAAGCATAATCCTTAATGTCTCGCTCCATTTGGGAGGTGTTTTCCTACCGAATAACATTACTCAAGCTTTTGTTTTCTGAAATTCCCATGCCCGAACATATAGTTTATCAAAAACCCATTAACATCATGTTTCAAACAGATGTGAATTTGTAAAAATGTATAAAAACCAAACAAGTAAATATTGAGACTTAAAGGTTTCTGCTCCCAGGTTTATAAGCCGGAATGTCTTGCAGTTCGGGTGGAATTTGGTCAGCAGGGTAAGCAGGCACTTCATATTCTGCTAAAGCGATAAGCGGAACACCTACATCTGACTTGCCGGCAGAACGGTCCACCAGGCAGGCAGCAGCCAGCACATTTGCACCTAGATCCTTCAAAGATTGCACGGTTTCGCGAATGGAGAGACCGGTGGAAACGATGTCCTCGATAATCACTACCCGGGCGCCCTCTTCCATTTCGAAGCGTCGAAGCTTGAAGACGCCTTCTTCTCTTTCCACCCATACATTGGGAACACCAAGGTGACGTGAAGTTTCATAGGCAGGAATGATGCCGCCCACCGCAGGACCCACAACATAATCAATGCCTTCGGGAAAGGCTTCGGAAACTTTCCCTGCCAGAGCCTTGCACAACACTTCCGTTTTGTCGGCATGCATAAATACGCGCGCCTTCTGCAGGAAAACCGGACTGTGGAGGCCAGACGTTAAAATGAAATGGCCTTCCAACATGGCGCCACACTCGCGAAAAATATCCAGAACCTCTTCTGTTTTCATGCAAACTCTCCTGCTAGGCACCGCACCTGCTAGCCAATAATGCGCTCGGCCTTTGAAATCCTCGGCTTTTTGGAAAGCCTGGATATGATTTCGTTCAACTGGGTTAAATCGTGAACGTCCACATCAATCAATATCTCAGTGAAATCTTCCACTGGAACCGTGAGGTTTAGGTTCTGGATATTGGCATTCATTTCAGCGATTATATTGGTGATTGTCGCCAACATGCCCGCTTTATTGTCCGCCAAAATAGAAAGGCGTGCGGGGAAATATGTCTTCTTTGCTTCATCCACGTCCCATCGCACATCAACCAGTTTAGCACCGTCATCCTTGAATTTTGCCAGGGTGGGAGAGCTCGCCGGATAAATCGTGACACCCTCACCCGGCACAAGTATTCCAACAATGAAGTCTCCTGGAACGGCACCGCCATTGCCGGAAAATTTGATCGGAATATCGCTGTTTATGCCTCGAATTGGAATTCGGGTTGGTTTTTTCCCGTTTTTCGGGGCTGCCATATCGGCAATCCCACTTTCGGTTTGAGGCAGCGCATCAGTGCTGAGCGGTGGCACTTCATCTGTTTCAAATTGTGGATACACCGCTTTGATTACGTTTTCTGCTGCCATTTCACCGCGACCAACCTCGGCCAGCACATCTTCAGTGGTCTCGCGCGCCAAGCGTGGCAGGGACGGTTCAAGGTCTTTCAGACTGAACTCTTTCCCGATTTTGAAAAATGCGCGTTCGAGAATGCGTGCTCCCAAAGTGGAGTACTGCAATCGTATGGCCTTACGGCTCGCCCTGCGGATACTTGAGCGGGCTTTACCGGTTACTACAACGGACTCCCAGGCTGCAGGCGGGCTTTGCTGCTCCGAGCGGATGATGTCTACTTCATCACCGTTTTGAAGTTCGGTGATCACCGGCATGATCTTGCCGTTCAAACGGCAGCCTATGCAGCTGTTGCCAATGTCTGTGTGCACCGCATAGGCAAAGTCGATCGGGGTCGCACCGGTGGGCAGGGAAATAATCTTACCCTTGGGCGTGAAGCAGAAAACCTGATCCAGGAACAGTTCAAGCTTGGTGTGTTCCATGAACTCTTCAGGGCTTGAACCTTCCGCCAATTGCTCAATCGTTTTGCGCAGCGAAGCGTAGGCCTTGCTCTCACCCAACATATCAAGCCCATCCTTGTAGGCCGCATGGGCGGCAATTCCGAACTCTGCAACTCCATGCATTTCATGGGTTCTAATCTGCAGTTCGACGCGTTGGCGTGAGGGTCCAACAATCGTTGTATGGATTGATTGATAATCGTTTTGTTTGGGAACGGAAATGAAATCCTTGAACCGGCCAGGCACTGTCATCCAGGTTGTATGAACGATACCAAGGGCGCGGTAGCACTCTTCAACCGTATCAACGATGATCCGGAAGCCGAAAATATCTGAAAGCTGTTCGAGGCTAAGGTCCTTCTTTTCCATCTTGCGGAAGACTGAATACGGTTTCTTTTGTCTACCGTATACAAATGCCTTGATGTCTTCCTGTTCGAGCCTTTCCTGAAGAATACCGGAAATCTCATCCGTCAAAGAGCGGTTCTTGTCCGCCAGCTCCTGCAAGTGATCCATCACGGCAGAATATGCTTCCGGATTGATATACTTGAAGGATAGTTCCTCCAGTTCATCACGCAGATCCTGCATGCCCATGCGGCCTGCAAGTGGCGCGTAGATTTCCATGGTTTCAGTGGCGATGCGTTTGCTCTTGTCTGGCCGCATATGCTGCAAGGTGCGCATATTGTGCAGGCGGTCCGCGAGTTTCACCAGCAAAACCCGTATGTCATCGGAAATTGCAAGGAGCAGCCGTCTCAGGTTTTCTGCCTGTTTTGCTTCTTTGGAAACAAGGTCCAGGCGCTTGAGTTTTGTTAAACCTTCTACCAGATGGCCGATCTTGTCGCCGAAAATGTCGTCAATCTCGCGACGGGTGGCGTCTGTGTCCTCGATGGTGTCATGAAGGAGTGCAACCGCAATCGTCTCCTCATCCAGATGCAGATCCGTGAGAATTGCTGCTACTTCAAGGGGATGTGAAAAATACGGATCACCACTGGCGCGCGTTTGCTCGCCATGTTTTTGCATGGCGTAAACGTAAGCCTTGTTCAGTAAGGCCTCATTTGGCTGTTCAATGTAACCCGCGACACGCTCCACGAGTTCATATTGGCGCATCATTTCTTTTCATATCCGTTTGGGAGCATCATCGGCACTCAAAATAAGAATGCCTTCCCCAAATATGAAACATCCGGCAGTGCTTTTAAAGCCCTGCCGGAGTTAAAACATTCAAAATTGGTCGATTAAACTTAGTAATCGTCACTCTTTTCAGGTGGTACAAGACCTTCAATACCTGCAAGAAGCTCTTCTTCAGACAGACTGTCGAAAGTGACGTCCTGCTGAGGTGCATCAGGAGTATCGGTCAACATTGGTCCCTCAGGCACAACGTCTACCTCTGGCAGTACTGCGACCGGCTCAGGGATCATTTCGTTTTCCGGCTCATCAACCTCAACCTGTTTCTGCAATGAATGAATCAGGTCTTCTTCAAGATCAGCAGGTGAAAGTGTCTGCTCAGCAATCTCACGCAAAGCCACGACCGGATTCTTATCGCGGTCACGTGGCACAGTGATATCACCGCCGCTAGAGATCTGACGAGCACGGTGACCAGCCAAAAGCACCAGCTCAAATCGGTTTTCAACCTTGTCTACGCAATCTTCAACCGTGACACGGGCCATCAACATATTCCTTAGTTAGTGGAAATTTCGCTGTCGTTAACCCGAAATGATGTTAATTTCAAGGAAAATCCAACGAATCAGCTGTTTTGTCACATTGCTTTTTGTGTGAGAAGTTTGTCACCTCATTAACTTGTGATGTGTTGTCATGCGACAACTACTACTTATATCTATAGTATGTGTTCGAATAGGTACGAGAATCACGAAAATAATTTCTGCTCTCATTATTTTTAAGTTACGGGCTTTACTACATGTTTGATCAACGCGAGAAAATCGCACTTTTTATTGATGGCGCCAATTTATATGCCACCTCTAAAACTCTAGGATTTGATATCGACTATAAGCGCATGCTTGGTTACTTCATGCAGCAGGGCTATCTCCTTCGCGCTTATTACTATACAGCATTGATTGAAGATCAGGAATATTCGTCCATCCGGCCGCTGATCGACTGGCTTGACTATAACGGCTATAGCGTTGTGACAAAGCCAACCAAAGAATTCACTGATGCCAGCGGGCGCAAAAAGTTTAAAGGCAATATGGACATGGAACTGGCAGTTGATGCCATG
>CAWUJF010000313.1:0-4620 GCA_963922405.1 uncultured Hyphomicrobiales bacterium
CCTTGCAATTAGAAACCATTGCGCTCTTCGCATTGACCGAATTTTTGTTATCGCTCACACCCGGCCCGGCAGTTCTGCTGGTGATCGGTTTGTCCATGCGTCAGGGTTTCCGCATCGGTTTCATGGCAACGCTTGGAATACTCTCCACAAACGCAGGGTTTTTCACCCTGTCAGCGCTTGGCATCGGTGCCTTGATCCTGGCAAGTGCCACGCTCTTCACAGTGCTTAAATGGGTGGGCGCGGCATATCTGGTTTATCTGGGGCTGGGAATGATCCGGCCACTCGTCAAACGCTTCTGGAATAAGGAAAGCGCTGACGAAGACGGCCTCGATCTGGAAGATGCGCGAAAAGCTGTTCCAAAACGAAAGCAGACGGCGCTGCGCTCCTTCTGGCAGGGTTTTTCTCTACAGGCGTCAAACCCAAAAAACCTCGCATTCTTCGTGGCGATCCTGCCGCAGTTCATAACGCCGGAAGGTACCATCGCATTTCAGATGTTGGTGTTGGGCGTTGTTTCCGTCCTGCTTGAACTGCCAATTCTGGTCTTCTACGGCCTCGCGTCAGCGCTTTCGGCGCGGATCATGAAAGAGCGCCTGATCGAATGGATTGAGGCCATCGGCGGCGGCATATTGATCGGTCTTGGCGGCGCATTGGCTTCGTCTCAACGGTAATGCTTCAAAATGTTTGCTGGCCGTCCGCAGAATTGCAGTCTCAGGGCAGTTGAACTGTTTCAGGCTCCCCGTCCGGGAAACTCGTTACGTAATCATTAGGCAACCAGTCCTTAAACGCTTCGGTCAGCACGGGCGATCGCGTCGTTTCCAATTCAGGAATTTTCTCGGCCAGCAATGATGCGGCAGCCCGACATGGTTCAGACGCCAGATCATCAGAAATTTCAAACTTGGCGTTTTCTCCCCAATAGTCCCAGGGCTTCAACTCTATCCCGCTCAAGGCAGCAGCATCACGAAACACATTGGCAGCAGCAAACCATTCGCCGGTAATGTTCAACCGGTGCACCCCGCATTTATCATAAGAAATCTCGCCGCTCTGCACACGTTTCCAGGCATCAGCGGCTTTGATAAACCGGTCCGATGGCACGTCCGTCGCATCAAATTCAAACAGTGAAATGCCGGGTTCTGCCACAATTTGTATATCCAGCAGCCGCCATTGCTTTCCGTCATGAAACTCGCAGACCCAATGGTCTTCCCAGAAGTCTCGCGTGAAATAGTCAGCAAACCCCACTCGCAATCGTGCCGGTGTCCCGTGACTGCGGTAGGCCGAGACTGCGAGCAGTGCGAAATCACGGCAGACACCTGCACATTTTCGGGCTTCCGATTGGTGACCGGATTCAATAGATCTGCTCAAAATGTCTGCTACGGATCTCGCCCGCATGTCATCCAGATGCATGTGAGGCGAAAACACCGCCTGGCATTCATCACTGCCCACATGAAACAGATACCGCGATATTTCATCAGCAAGCTGCTCCGGCTTCAAAGGCCAACTGCGGATCAGGGATCGAAAGGTTTTGGGGTCTGAATAGGGGGAATGATTATCATATGATTGCATCATTTGGCCGGCTCACTTCGTTGCAGGAGCCAATACTAATGGGGCAAATTTTTAAAATTTGTCAAGCGGATGCCTGTTTGTCACGTATCGAACGCCATAAATTCTGTGGCAGCGACAAACTGGACGCTGGACGTGAAATCCATTCTGGCTTAACAGGTGATCCATGAGATCTTTTGCACAACTAACCCGGATATTGCCTTTGGCACTGCTGCTGACATTCAGTGTGCTTTCGCAGGCCTTGTCCATGAGCCATCATGGTCATGCATCAGGTCAAGTACATTCAGGTGAACTTCAAACCATCGTCATATGTACAGATGGGGAGTTCCGTGAAATCACGGTCGATGTAAACGGTGAACCGATAGAGGAGGGTGGCAGCTTTCCACACTGTCCGTTGTGTCTTGCATCCGGGATTTACTATCTCGAGGCTGCTTTTCAGCTATTCCTTCTTGCACCCGGTATGGCGGAGGAGAAGCTTCTGCCAGTGGCTTCATACAGTAAGCCTATCTCGCGCGAACCTGACGCCCTCAACTGCCTCGATCCTCCACACACAATCTGATCCAGAACTTATTACGCGCAAGTCCAGGTAGAGTTGCGCGAATCCGTATTCTTATTGCGCAGATTGGTAATGTACCTCTCTACAAATTCTAAGGACTTGAACGGTCCACAAATGCAAACCGATTACACCCTGACACTCGGGTGGCAGAAATCATTCTAATGAAAGGAAAACACATGATTAAACAGGGTCTTACATGGGCGTTAGCAGCTCTCTCGTTCCTTGTCATCTCCATAGCAAATGCCGGGGAGACCAAGATCGGCTCACTCGTCATTTCAGAACAAAACATTCGCGCAACGGTCGCTTCTGCAAAAGTTGCAGCTGGCTACCTCACCATTCGCAACGATGGCAGCGAACCAGACACGCTTTTGGGCGGGACAGTGGACTTCGCCGCAAAAGTGGATGTGCATGAGATGAAAATGACCGATGGCATCATGAAAATGCGGCCATTGGCTGACGGTCTCCTGATCCCGCCAGGGGAAACGGTCATACTCAAATCAGGCGCTGAACATCTGATGTTCATGAAGCTCAAAGAGCCAATGACAGAAGGTGAAACACGTACCGTAACGCTGTCTTTTGAAAAAGCTGGCAAGGTGGAAGTCAAGTTTCCGGTGGGAAGCCTTTCAGGCGAACATTCCGGCCACACCCACTAGACACAAGCCAAAGCAATTGCACCCCGGACTTGTAATACCCGGGGTGCGTTACACCGATCCTATGCTTTGCTGTCCTTGCTGAATGATTTCCCAGACGTCGCAAGTAACAGCGAGACGAAGGTAGCAGCAACGGCAAACCAAACCACGAGCCCGTGACTTTCTGAAAACAATAAAATCCCCCAGGCGATGCCCGCAAAAAGCGAAATGAAAGAGGCAAACGAAACAAACACACCTCCGGTTTTCTCGATAACGTAAAAATAGATCAGGCTTTCGATTACGCCTGCCAGCACGAAAATCAGGATCGCCACTTCTCCGCCGGACCAGTTTGATCCCACAGCGCCGGGGTTTCCATAGAAAAAGAAGACTGGCAGGAACAACAAGGTAGCCACCAGGGTTTGGGCGGTCACCACCTGAAGCGAAGTCATTCCGCGTGGCCAGCTTGAAGCAATGTAGATGGATTCAATGCCATAACAAAATGGCACTACCAGCGCGACGAAGATCCAATAGGTGTTGCCATATCCGGGCAGTTCAAGCTCTGGCCAGAGTACAAGCAACACAGCGATAACGCCCAATCCAACAGCGATCATCCGCTGAACTGATACCGGTTCTGTTTTCAATAACGTTGCGATCAGTATTGTGATCACAGGAACAAGCGTTGCGATCAACGTGAGGATGCCTGCAGGTATGTGTGGTGCAGCATGCAGTGCTGCCAGCAGCGGGAAAATATAACCAAGCAATCCGATAATCGCTAGAAAGTTGATTAGCTTTACGGTGATACGAAAGGTCTGCTGCCGCACAAGCAGAATGATCGTGAATATTACTGAAAGAAGCACCAGCGCGATCATCAGCGTGTCGACCTCGGACAATCCTCGCTCAGCTGCAAGTTTGAGCATGGCGAATTGAAGCCCCCACAAAACACCCATCACCACAAGCAATGCGAGTGCAACCCATCGTGTTAGTGAAGTGGGCAAAAGGCTCAAAGATCGGTCTCTCCGTTAGATCGCTCCCGATGGTGTCAGGCTCTGGAAATAACGGCAAGAGATTTCAGGTGAAAACCTGTCTGACAACTCAAACAATATCTCTCAAAGCGGCCATGTGATCGGGTCGAATGCCGCAGCAACCTCCCACCAGATTGATATCCCGGTCAAGCCAGGTTTGTGCCGCTGATGTGAAGTCTTCAGGGCTGATGGTTCCTTCGAAAATCCAGGTGTTGTCAATGAATTCACCGGAATGAGCGTAAACACCTATAAGGCCATTCCAGTGTTCTTCCACCACGTCCAGACATGCGTTTATGTCTCTCACATCCGTATGCATGATGCTGATCAGTGGAATATCCTTACCGTCCAGTGCAGCAATCGCATCCTTAAGGAGTTTATTGGAACCTCCGAAAACCTTGCCCGTTTCATCCGTCTCACCCGCTTGCAAACATATGTTGCCATCCGCATCGGGGGCGCAGGACAAGCCAACCCAGACCGGTAGACCGCTTGAGCGAGCACCTTCAAGAACAGCCAGCATACGTGGAACTTCCACCATCATTTCCAGCATGATGAGGTCAGCACCGGCATTAGCCATGATTTTCGCCTGCTCGGTTGCACCGCTCTTCAGTTCTTCGAGTGAAGGCAGGCGTCCGGAAAAGGTCCAGTGGGATATTCCACCAGCAACCAACACATTCGGATTGCCCCTGTTTTCTCGAGCCTCGCAAGCAAGTTCAACCCCGCGTCGGTTATAGGCTTCAAAGAGTTCGGGAACACCAGCATCTTCAAGCAGATTGCGCGATGTGGCAAAGGTATTGGAGATAACAATCTGCGCGCCATGGCGGATATAATCTTCGTATATGCCTCGCACAATATCAGG
>CAWUJF010000314.1:0-4606 GCA_963922405.1 uncultured Hyphomicrobiales bacterium
TTGGATTTTACGATAATCCGTATTGAGCCCGGTTTGCTTTCTGTAATGAACCGGATCGAACTCCCCCAGTTTCACCTTTGTCCGGTCCAAAATCCAGGCAATCAAAGTGATCAGATAAAGCGCAAACATACTCATCCCGGTCGCCCTGGCTTCAAGTTGAAGCTTCTCCGGTGGCCATTTGAAGGTTGGTCCAGCACCATCGATGGGATGACCTTCAGCTGCCTCCTCATTCATGATCTTGAGCACGTCCAGCAAAACCGCCTCATCAACCTGATGATCCCCAACCGCCGGTTCCACGATTAAAGAGATGATCTTGCCATCATCCTGCTTGATCGGCATCCAACGGCAGGAAAGCCCCGACAAATCGGGATGAGAACCATCCTCACTGGCAGATATCCGGTAATTTCCGTCTTTCATTTGCTGTTCTGCATATCCAATCCCGCCACCCACAAAGGCAAAATTCGTAATGGCATCAGAGACGCGCACCTGGGCGATATGAACCTCCGTTCCTTTTCCTACAATTTCGCTTAAAGGAACAAGTGCCGCTCTTAATTCAAGGCCCAGATCATCGCGAACCCAGGAGATGGTCTGACTGAGCGCCTTGGCAACAGTCTCACCCAGTTCCGGCGCCACAACCACCGCTGCACCATCACCGCCGAAACTATAGGGTAAACACTGATGCCCTACCGCATTCATGATCGCAGTAATCATGGCGACACCGGCCATGTTCACTTCCTTGTACTTGCCTTCACCAATAGCCTTGCGTGATGAAACCACATCCGTGACTGCGATCAACCAGTCCTGAGGCAGCGGCACATAGTTTTCTTTCGGAAATGTATCCCGGAATTTTTCCAGAATTGGCAGTGATTGAACAAAACTGCATGTTGCATCAGGTTCAGAATTCGTATCCATTGTGTTGGTCCATTAAATCGGGATTGGACGAAACGACTATCACTTTAAGTAACGCAGGAATTCATTTGAAGGTTTCATGAAATCGATTGCAAGAGAAAAAGAAATCAAACGCCTGTTGCGTGAACTTGTACCCATGGTGCCGATGGAGGACTTTCTGGCCATCGAGGAAACCGCCAAAAGCGGTCACTTGAGGCACCTGCCCCCTTCCATTGCAGCCTGGCAGGCGACCACCAGCCGTGTCCGCCACGCGCACACAGAATATGATGAGATGATGGATGAAGGCTATGACAAAGATGCAGCCCTTCATTTCGTGCTTGAAGAAATGAATGAGAAATTATCCCAATGGGGATGTTCCAGACAGATAAGTAGCGAAGAAATTTGACACAGTGTTTCCAGATTGGCACTGGCAAACCTGCCGCTTGCCTCTATAGTTTCAAAAAACTTCCAACCAAAGGATCCCCCCATGAGCGCCCTCACCGATTTCAAGATCACCGACAAATGGCCCCCACAGCATCCAGACCGCATTCAGCTTTATTCCCTGCCTACACCGAACGGGATTAAAGCGTCTGCAATGCTTGAGGAAACTGGGCTCGCCTATGAGCCACATCTGGTGAGTTTCGCAACTGACGATCAGATGACCCCGGAATTCCTGTCACTCAATCCTAACAACAAGATTCCGGCAATCATCGATCCAAACGGACCAGACGGCAAACCAATCGGTCTGTGGGAGTCCGGAGCAATACTGATCTACCTGGCGGACAAATCCGGCCAGCTCCTCTCAACGGAGCCCACACAAAGATATCAGACCCTGCAATGGTTGATGTTCCAGATGGGCGGTGCAGGACCGATCTTCGGACAGTTTGGTTTCTTCCACAAATTTGCCGGCAGTGAAATCGAAGACAAACGCCCTTACGAGCGTTACCAGAACGAAACCAAACGTCTACTTGCTGTCATGAACGGTCAGCTTGAGAAAACCGAATATATCTCTGGTGACGAATATACAATCGCTGACATAGCCCTATGGCCATGGGTTCGCACTCTAGGCGGCTTCTACGAAGCTTCCGAAGAACTTGAACTTGAAAAGTTCGAAGCCGTAAATATCTGGTATAACAAGTGCATGGAACGACCTGCATCCGAGAAAGCGACTAATATACCAGCAAGGGATTAGAACAATGACACTGACCATCACAAGCTTGGCAGCAGGCATATTGGCACTTTGGTTTGTGGTACTCAGTGTCAGAGTGATCGGCCAACGTCGCAATGACAGTGTTTCACTTGGCACGGGTGACAGCAAGACGCTGGAGCGCCGTGTCCGCGCCCATGGCAATCTGGCCGAATATGGTCCATTTGGACTGATCTTACTGGGTTTAGCAGAAATTCAGGCTGCCAATGCAGTTGTTTTGGGGGTATTAGCTTTGCTGCTGGTGGGTGGAAGACTTGCCCACGGGTTTGCTCTGAGTTTCTCTGCGGGCAATGTTCCGTTTCGAGTGGGTGGGATGTTCAGCACCTTCACTGCCATCATATGCCTGGCACTCTTGAATTTGTGGATCGTGGTGAGCTGAGAACTCAGCACGATCAAACCAAACGTTTCAATTGACGGATAAAGCCGTGCAACCATATTCTCTTGGCCTAACCAGGAGAACTAGGACATGGCAACTGTCTACCGTGCAAACGATCCCCTTTTACAACCGTTTCAGTTGAAACATCTGACGTTGAAAAACCGTCTGATGTCCACCAGCCATGAACCCAATTACGGGGAAAGCGGCATGCCGACGCAGCGCTATCGCCTTTACCACGTGGAAAAGGCCAAGGGCGGCATCGCCATGACCATGACGGCCGGATCAGCGGTTGTGTCGTCAGACAGTCCCGAAGCGTTTGGCAACCTGCATGCCTATAAGGATGAGATCATCCCGCACCTGAAAGCCCTGGCGGACGAATGCCATGAGCACGATTGCGCGGTCATGATCCAGATCACCCATCTGGGTCGGCGAACAAACTGGAACAAGGGCGACTGGCTCCCGGTAATCGCCCCTTCCATGGTCCGCGAACCGGCGCATAGGGCCTTCCCGAAAGTCATGGAAGATTGGGACATCGCCCGTGTGATCGATGACTATGTTTCCGCAGCTCAACGCATGAAAGAAGCAGGTCTCGATGGCATTGAGATTGAGTGTTACGGCCACATGCCAGATGGTTTCTGGTCACCCCGCACCAATCATCGTGACGATGACTATGGTGGTTCACTGGAAAACCGCATGCGATTCAGCATGCAGGTTCTCGATGCAATCAGAAAAGCCACGGGCGATGATTTTATCGTCGGCTGCAGAATGGTGGCTGATGAGGATGTGGAAGGCGGCATTTCCAAACAGGAAGGGATCGAAATCGCACACAAACTGATCGATAGCGGCAATGTGGATTTTCTGAACATCATCCGTGGCACAATTGATCACGATGCTCCGCTTTCAAAAATCATACCGGTTACGGGCACCCCCACTGCCCCGCATCTTGAATTTGCCGGAGAGGTCAGAGCCGCCACCAAGTTCCCGGTCTTTCACGCCAATCGCATCAACGATGTGGCAACGGCCCGCCACGCCGTGGCCGAGGGAAAACTCGATATGGTTGGAATGACACGCGCTCACATCGCCGACCCCCATATCGTCAACAAGATAGCTGCGGGCAATGAAGATGAAATCAGACCATGCGTGGGTGCCACCTACTGCCTCGACCGGATTTATGAAGGCCATGGCGCACTATGCATCCATAACCCCTCCACATCGCGCGAAAGCACCATGCCGCATGTGATTGAAAAAACTTCCGCCTCCAGAAAAAAGGTAGTGGTGATAGGTGCCGGACCGGGCGGATTGGAAGCGGCCCGTGTTTGCGCTGAACGAGGTCACGAAGTCGCCCTGTTCGAAGCGGCACCATCAGCAGGTGGACAAATCCGGCTGGCAGTGCAGGCAAAGCGTCGCGCCGAAATCATCGGCATTGTGGACTGGCGCCTTTCCCAGCTCGAACGGCTGAACATCAACGTTCAGTACAACAGGTTGGCTGATAAAGACGACGTCTTGAACGAAAACCCGGACATCGTGGTGATTGCAACAGGTGGGCTACCCTCCACGGGAGCAATCCGCAAAGGCGGGGAACTTGCCACATCAAGTTGGGACATCCTGTCAGGTGATGTGGCTCCGGCCAATGATGTTTTGCTTTACGATGACAATGGCGCCCATCCGGGCATGGCCGCAAGCGAAATGCTGATTGAGGCAGGCGGGCAGTTTGAAGTGGTCACGCCAGAACGCTTCTTTGCGCCGGAAATCGGTGGTTTGAACCTGGTTCCCTATGTGCAGAAACTGCACGAAAACGGCGTGAAGATTACCACCATGATGCGCATTGATGAACTCTCCCGCGAGGGCAACAAGATCGCTGCCAAACTGGTTTCCCCCTATACCGAAGAACATTATGCCACCCGCCTTGTGGATCAGGTGATTGTGGAACATGCCACACTGCCGCTGGATGATCTTTATTTTGAACTCAAGGAACTTTCCTCAAATCGTGGAGAAGTGGATTATGCCGCAATGAAGATGGGCAAAGCGCAAACAATCTCCACTAATCCCGATGGAGAATTCCAACTGTTCAGAATTGGTGATGCGGTCGCTTCACGAAACATCCATGCGGCGATCTACGACGCCTTGAGATTGTG
>CAWUJF010000315.1:0-4606 GCA_963922405.1 uncultured Hyphomicrobiales bacterium
TTTACCAATGGGCAGATATATTTCCACAGGCCCGTCGCCCACCACATCAACACCCGGCTTTTCACCACCATAGACATTTGCCTGGCCGATAATTTCATCCCGTTCAAACAGTGCCACTTTTTCAAAAGCCCTGAAGCCCCAATCCAGTATCTTGCGGGCTTCCTCAGCCCTTTGTTTTTTGGATTTCATGCCACTTAGAACAGCTATCAAACGTTTATTATCCCTCACGGCTGTACCAACAATTGCGTAACCACTTGCCTCTGTGAAGCCTGTTTTGAAGCCATCCGCTCCAATATCCATTCTTAAAAGTGGATTCCTGTTCCTTTGGTTGATTTTATTCCAGGTAAATTCCAACTCACCGTAATACTTATAGTATTCCGGATATTCGCGGATCATGTGTTGAGCGAGCCTGGCCAAATCACGAAGCGATACATTCTGATTGTCATCCGGCAACCCGGTTGAATTCGTAAATACTGAATTCGTAAGTCCAATCCGTCGGGCACGCTCATTCATCAAACCGGCAAAAGCTGTCTCAGATCCGGCTAAACCTTCTGCAATAATAATGGATCCATCATTCGCTGACTGGACAATCACACCACGAATGAGATCTTCGAGTGCTATTTCAGAATTCAACTTCGCAAACATGGTAGAACCGCCGGAATTGGCACCGCCCTTTCTCCAGGCATTTTCGCTGACAAAAAACTTGTCTTGCAGGGTCAATCTGCCGCTCTTCAGCTGATTGAAGACAACTTCCATTGTCATGATCTTGGCCAGCGAGGCAGGAGGTATCCGGATGTCCGCATCCTTTGCGAACAGAACCGTCCCCGTATGCGCATCCAGCAATAATGCATGTTTTGCTGGTGTGGAATAAAGCTGCGCAAAGGCCGTAACACCAAGGACAAGTAAAACCACTGGTGAAATCACCAGAGCAATTAGCCGAGACAGAATTTTACCGGACACAAACCCATACATAATTGATAAGACTCTCTGGTTATTGAGGTTTTGCATAGCCTAACTGCCCTACGAAGCACATTCAAGCCTTCGCATGGTATTATAACCAGAGCATGTTTTACGGCTTATCGACCAAACAATAATCAGTGAATTTGGGTCAAGCCCAAGCGGTCAGCCAACTTGATCACGGCTGATTGGTCAGCCTTGACTGTGATCAACTCATACGCGAACCGGTCCTGTACCCCTGCAGGCGAGACTGAATTGACAATACCAAACTCTGACAGCTCTTCCTGAATAAATTCGTCCCTGTCCACACTGAATTCACCTTCAAATCTCAACCGGACCAGATCAGCCATACCCACTTCAGGCTCGTTCAGATCAGGCGTGGCAGTGACGAGATCAAATGGTGTTGGAGTATTGACCTCAGAGGGTTCAGCCACAAATCCATTTGTCAAAGAAGAACCGGTGTTCGGAACATTCTCCAATCGGGAAACATCCACTGGAAAACCACTTGAAGTGGTTGGCCTGCTCACCGGAATTGGAGGTTGAATCTCATTTAGATTGAGCGTGCTCAAAGCTCTTCTGGCAGTATTGGCACGTCTTGGTGCCTCGTTTTGAGCAAGAAGGATTTGTCCTCTTGAGTTCAGACCAGGCACTGTCGATGGATCCAGACGACCAGGGTTATAACTTGCCACCAGGAATTTTTCATCAAGTCCATCCAGTCTGGCCTTACCGGCATACTCAACCTTCACCTTTGCAACACCAGCCTTTTCGTAGCCTAGCAATTGAGCAGCTCTTGCTGAAAGGTCAATAATACGATTATGCGCAAAAGGTCCTCTGTCGTTAATACGGACGATTACGGACGCACCATTATTCAGATTCGTCACCTTGGCATAGCTTGGTAAAGGCAGAGTAGGATGGGCTGCAGACAAAGAGTACTGATCATATACTTCGCCGTTGGCGGTCAACCGGCCATGAAAATTGGGACCGTACCAGGAAGCCAGTCCGACCCGGCTATAATTAGGATCTTCCCTTGGATAATATCTTTTTCCCCGAATTGTGTAGGGTTTCCCAACCTGATAACGTCCGCCACCTTTTCGGATTACTTTACGATTGGTGATCCGTGGACTGCTTGCGACACCAAAGGTTTTCGTCGAAAACTTGGTTTTGTCAGAGGTCGTAGGTCCTTTTACCGTTACATGAGCAACATTCTGCCCTGCATTGCCGGTATTCTCCACATTGTTTTGGTGCAGTGTTTGCGCAACTACGTCTGAAGAAACGGGTTTAGTAACCTCTTGAACAGTTTGTTTTGTATTTGAACAAGCTACAACCAAACCCGCTACAGCGAATAAGCCAACAAATTTGACGTATTTGTTTTTGTGATAATTGGCGTAAATTCCACCCAATGCCGATCCCTCACCCAAAAATAGGAAATTCATTCTTGCCCCAAACGCGTTCTTATAGACACCAAATAATGGCAATTTTAGAACATAACCGATGTGAGTTATAAAATTCTTAACAAAATCTGAATCAATTGGGATTATTGTTAACAATCCGGTTGCGCGCTCCTAGCACAATCACCGAATGCTTGCTACCCCGGATCGGCCATCATCAGTTTTCCAGGTAAGCTTGTTTCTGCCGGTTTCGGTCAGTTGAAAACACTGTGTACGGCCATCATACCAGGTCGGGAATTTCTGGCAGAGCCGATTACCCTTGATCCACCAGTTACCAGTTTCCTTGGGTGCAAAAAAACGACCAAGGCCAGTTCCTGTGCCATCACCGGTCACACTACCGTTAGTCTTATAGACAAGCGGGAACTCAACGCCAAAACGCGTTGCAAGGAATACGCGCTTACCGATTACTTTCTGTTTGATTTCAGACGCAGTAAGATTGGAAGCGTTAGCTATCGACCCAAAAGATAGAAAGCTGGAAACGAGTAATAGTGTTATGGCAGTTTTTTTCATGAGTTTGATATGTGTCACCAGATTGAAACCTCAAGCCGTCATCTAACAAAAGAATATGATAAAAATGTTGCAGCTTATCGCTCGCGCAAGCTCTCTTTTTGGGCGCGTAAAATCGGCTTCATCAGATAGGACAGGACCGTATTCTTTCCGGTCTTGATATCAACAGTTGCAATCATTCCCGGAATAATCGGGAATCTATCTTCTGTTTCTCCCAGGTGATTCTTATCCGTTCGCACGATAACCTGATAGAACTCTTCACCTTCTGCACTCTCAATCGTATCTGCACTGATCCGCACGACCTGCCCTCGCAGGTCACCATAGATGAGATAGTCATAGGCTGTGAGCTTGACCGAAGCTTCTTCATTAGGTTTCAGGAATGCCACATCCTGAGGGCGAATTCTTGCTTCGATCATCAATCCGTCATCTACCGGTACAATCTGCATGATGTCTTTGCCCGGTTGCACAACTGCACCAATCGTTGCCACATTGATTTTGTTCACAATACCTTTTACCGGCGCTCGCAGCTGGGCTCTGGTGACACGATCTGTTGCAGCACGAATAGTCTCCTGAATGACAGACAACTCTGCCTCCAGTTTAGCCAATCGTTCCCTGGCATTGTTCACATAGTTGTTTCGGGTAGTTTGCTTCAGGTTTTCTGCTTCACGGATCGAAGCCTGCAATCGTGGTTTTGATGATTTGGCAACTTCAAAGTCACCAGCAAGTTCAGCCAACCTGCTTTCGAGGCGGAGAAGTTCAATTTCCGGGACAACTCCTCTGCTAACCATACGACGGGTTAACTCCGCTTCTTTCTGCAAAGGCTCCAGTGCTGTTCTAATCTTGGTTTCAAGTGCCGTTGCTTCCTGAAACTCGAAATTTCTTTGTTCCAGCCTGTTTTCGAGCACTTCAAGCTCATTGAGCAACTGCTTACGACGGGATGCAAAAACGGCAGCTTCAGCTCGGACAGAAGCCTCATACAACTTCATAACGTCAGCATCGACAACAAACTCATCCTGTTGATTGGCTTCAGCATTGAGGCGCAAACGCTCAATTTTCAATGCAGCCTGACGCTGCTCAAGCTCACCAAGTTGAGATGAAAAGCTTGTATCATCTATTTGAATGAGTACTTGCCCCTTTTCCACCAACTCACCTTCAGACACAGATATCGAACTTACGATACCTCCCTCTAGCGTCTGCACCACCTGAATTTGGCCGGAAGGGATCACTTTCCCCTCTCCGCTTGTAACCTCTTCGATTTCAGCAAAACTGGCCCAACCGACGAACAAACCGATGGTGATCATCAAAACAATCAAAATGGGCCAAAATGACGTACCACGTGTTCCCGCACCGGCTGCAGCAATATTGTTTGCAAAAGAACTGTCAGTATCATCGCCGAACATTACAAGAGCCTCCTACCTTACCCGGATCCAGGAGCTGGCTTTGCCAGATTTTTCAAAACCACATCTCTTTTGTCATCCATCACCTTTTTCCCGTGATCAATAACAATCAACCTATCGGTTATTGAAGTTAGCGAATGTCTGTGGGTGGATATCACCAGTCCGGTACCTTCCCGGTTCAACTCTTGCAGACGGGAGGTGACGGTCGCCTCTGTTGTATGGTCCATTGCATTCGTTGGCTCATCCAGAAACATCAGCTTTGGTTTGCGTAATATCACACGCGGCAGTGAAATCGAT